>CAZORJ010000007.1:6137-16139 GCA_964582425.1 uncultured Candidatus Saccharibacteria bacterium | reverse complement strand
TTCATATTTATCGTCAGAGTTATGTGCCGGCGCATTCTGAGCTTTGCTGGATTCTTGATTGTGTAGCCACGATGGGTGAGACTTCCCGTATGATTCAATTCAAGGAAAAATCAAAAGGCCAGGAATCTTGCAATGTCGGTATCTTTAATTACCCAATTTTGATGGCGGCGGATATTTTGCTTTATGATGCAGAATACATTCCGCTTGGTGAAGATCAGTTCCAACACATTGAACTCGCTCGCAATATTGCAATTCGTTTTAATAATAAGTATGGCGAAATCTTTACGGTTCCGGCTAAAACTGCTGACCAGGTGAAGTTTATGGAGGTTGAGAATGCGATTCGTATCCGCGATCTCTTAAACCCAGAGAAGAAGATGAGCAAATCTACGGTAGCCGAAGGCTCTAAGATTATGCTGGACGATGACCCGGCTAAGGCTGCAAAGAAGATTATGTCGGCTACGACCGATTCACTTGGTAAGGTGAAATTTGATATGTTTAACCAACCTGGTATATCGAATTTGCTTCAGATTGAGGCGCTCGTCACCGATACACCGCTTCAGGATGTGATTGCGAGATGGAGCGGGGAAACCCGTTATGGTGAATTAAAGGCAAAGGTTGCTGATAGTGTGGCAGAGATGTTGACCGTTTTCCAAGACCGCCTCAAATCGATTCCGGATGGATATGTTTATGATTTACTTTCGGCTGGCGAAGTTTATGCCAATGATAAGGCCAATAAGAAATTACTCGAAGTGCAAAAAGCCTTCCATTTGAGGTAGTATGTTTATCACGGGTAAGAAATTTAGCAAACCGGAAATGTCGCGGGTGATTAATGGCGACATTGAGCTTGCTACTGAAGAAGAGAAAGAAGAAAAGTTTCGTCTAGACCATTTGATGGTCGAGAAGTACAAGAGTTACAACCGTTCATCTTTACAGAAATTTATTGAGAGTGGTTTTGTAAAGGTTGATGGCGTGGTGGCTAAAAAACCAAACCAAAAATTCGTTAGGGATGTCAAAATCGAGTTAAACGTTCCAAAAGAGATGAAGAACTCCGATTTAAAACCAGATGTGATTTATGAGGATGAGAATGTTATTGTACTCGACAAACCAGCGGGATTACTCAGTATGGCAAAAGGTGAGTATTGCCCGGAGGTGACATTGGAGAATTATGGATTGCTTGTTCATCGATTGGATCGTGACACGAGTGGTGTAGTGATTTTAGCTAAGAATAAGGAAGTTCAGTCATTTTTGCGGCGACAATTTCAAGACAGAACTACGCATAAAACCTATTATGCAGTAGTGACTGGCAGGCCGAAGCTCGATAAGGCTAAAATTGATCTTCCGATTGCGCGTGATTTGAAGCGCCCGACGACATTTCGGGTGGATGCGAATGGTAAGCCTTCTGAAACTGATTACGAAGTGATTAAAACTGACGACAAACACTCTTTGGTTGAATTAAGACCAAAAACTGGTCGTACACATCAGCTTAGGGTGCACATGAAGTATCTAGGGCATCCAATTGTTGGCGACGTAGTGTATGGTGAAGAAAAAGCAGATCGGCTTTATCTTCATGCCGGTAAACTAGAAATTACTCTTCCGGGTGGGAAGCGCACAACGTTTGAAGCTAAAACCCCGAAGGAATTTCTAGATGTTTTTTAATTCAGTTAATGAAATCGAATCTATAACCACGAAGGTTGGTTGCGCGATTTTTGTGATGCCAGATGAACTAGAATTTTCGATTAAAAATGCCTTTGTTTTGGCGCCAGAAAAGGCCAATATTTCGATTGAACAAGTGCGCGATATGCTCGGATTTCTAAGTGTAAAACAGACCAGTGAAAGATATGTGATAATCCGACCAGCTGAAGCGCTTGGCCTAGAAGCGGCTAATGCGCTATTAAAGAATCTTGAAGAGCCAAAGGACAAAGTACATTTCATTTTGATTACCAATTCACCATCGAAGTTGCTACCGACAATTCTTAGCCGAGCCGCGGTTTATTTTTTGCGTACTAAGCCATCCTCTGATAAGGACATTAAGGCAAATGAAGCCGATAAAAAACTGGCCAAGAAGTTGATTACGGCAAAACCGGCTGATTTACCAGCACTGGCGGACGAAGTAGCTAAAATCAAAGATCGTGCACACGTACTAAATGTGGTTAGTACTGCAATTGAGATGCTTTATAAGTCTTATTACATTACGAAAAAGGATATTTTTATTAAAAAATTACCGAGTTTCTTAACTCTTTATGAGAATATAGAAAAGAATGGCCATCTGAAACTTCACCTGGTGGCTGATTTGCTTTGATTATTAAATCATGCTAATATTATTTTATGATTGCAATATTTGCTATCCTTATTTTCGTCGTCTATTTAGGATTTTTATATCCAATTGAAACTAAGCCAAAAAAGACCGAAGAGCGTTCATCGAAGTATTCTGCACAGATGAAGAAGCTCTGGCAGGTGGCACAAACTTCGATGAAAGAGCGCAAACCGTTTAGGGCAGAGAAGGCTTTGCTTACGATTCTTAAATTCGATGAAAAGAACGCAGCGGCCTACAACCGTTTAGGTATTCTTTACGCTAAGGACCAAAAGTACGATGAGGCAGTGGAATGTTTTGAAATTGCGCAGTCGCTCGATAATAATCCGGCTTCCATTCATAACGCAGGCTTAATTTATCTTGAGACTGGCGAATACGAAAAGGCTGAAATGGCATTTCTTCAGGCGATTCAGCTTGAAGGTGATGTGCCAGCTAGGTATATTGCTCTAGCTAAAGCAGAAGAAAAGCTAGGTAACGCCAAAAAGGCTGTAGAAGCACTTGAGAATGCCTTTGAATTAGATACTAGCGTTTCTACGCTTCGACAAATCTTGGCAATTTATGAAGCTACGGGCGATACTGAGGCTGCTACTGCTGTAACTGCGCGCATTGAAGAACAGAT
Organism: uncultured Candidatus Saccharibacteria bacterium; assembly: GCA_964582425.1. Classification (GTDB taxonomy): domain Bacteria; phylum Patescibacteriota; class Saccharimonadia; order Saccharimonadales; family Saccharimonadaceae; genus Nanosyncoccus. Next base: position 13,209 of record CAZORJ010000007.1, on the reverse strand, counting down.
TGTAAAAGATAACGAAGCTAAGCAAAAACGTACGCCAAAGGTCACGGTGCCAGATATTCGTAGAAGATTACCGATTCGTCGTGCACAAAAACCAGCTGTTAAATCGACAGAGAAAACCGCAAGCAAGGCTGCCCCTAAGCCAACTGCCGTGAGGCCAAGAAGTGTCAGGCGTAAACGAATTTAATTGATTTTTGCTAGCTTTTAATGTATAATGTTTTTAGTGCTGGAATCGTCTAGTGGCAATGACAAGAGACTGTAAATCTCTCGCCTTCGGGCTTCGTAGGTTCGAGTCCTACTTCCAGCACCATTTTTGTGCGACGAAATTCACGGACTCGCGCTACGCGAGCGAGTCCTACTTCCAGCACCATTTTTGTGCTACAATAATAGCAGTTAATTTGGAGGAATAATGGAACAGACTTTTATCGTTCATCCGATGAGCCAGAGATTCACGTTGAAGCCAGGTGAGACTTATAAAGGTACGATTACGGTCGTAAATCCAGTTGATGCTACTCAGGATTTCAAGTATACGACTGAAGTGACTCCTTATGGTGTGATTGGCGAGGACTATTCGGCGGATCTTAGGACTGAGACTGGACGTACCCAGATTAAGGATTGGATTAAGATTGAAGAGCCAACTGGGACCATTAAACCAAATGAATCGAAAAAGATACATTTTACCATTACGGTACCTAGTGATGCAGAGCCTGGTGGACAATATGCGACGATTGCGGTTTCGGCTTCGCTTGAGAATACCGAGAACCAAGGTTTTGGCGTGGATAGTATTGTGGAGCTGGCTAGTATTGTTTACGGATACGTTGATGGGAAGATTGTTCATAAGGGCGATATCTTGGAGAATTATATTCCGGGTTTTTCGGCTACTACCCCAGTGGAAGTAACTTCGCTTCTAAAAAACGAAGGCAATGTACATGAAGACGCTACCTATAGTTTGTCGGTAGTAAATGCGATTACTGGTGAAGTGATCTTTCCGACCGGTGATGAAAAGGGAACCTATACAGAGCTAATTATGCCGGAGTCTACAAGACACGTTGTGAGGAGTATTTCAAATCTTCCTTATGTTGGCGTCGTTAAGATTAGCCAATCTATTTATTATAATGGACATTATTCTGCTGAGGAAAATAATTTGATTATTTGTCCGATTTGGTTATTATTCTTGATTTTCCTCGTTATATCAACGATTATTACTTTGATTTGCGCCAAGATAAGAAGCATTTTTAAAAAGAAGAAGACAAAGAAAAAAGCCCAGGCTGAAAATGGAGCGCAGTAAAGTAATAGTTCGTTCGGGTGTAGTATTCATTTTGACCAACTTTTTGTTGGCCGTATTTAATCTGGTAGTAGGACTTATTAGCGGTTCAATCGCGATTTCTTCGGATGCGATACATAGTTTAATTGATGCGATTTCTGGGTTTATTATTGTTGGATGCGAGAGGCTGCTCCGTCGTAGTAAGTTTAGTGATAAACGTGGACAGATCGAGCGAATTGCTACTGTTATTATCGCTCTAATTATTATCATTGCTGGCGCCCATATTGTGGTTGAAGCGATTGAAAAAATACTGGAGCCAGAGGGAGTTGAATACTCTATCTGGACCGTTATTGTTTTAGTGGGTTCGATTGTAGCTAAGCTAGCCTTAGCATTATATTTGAGAAAAAATGGGAAAGAGCATAAATCTGATGTGCTGATGGCTTCTTCGGCCGAGACGATGAATGATATGATGATTTCGGTTGCGGTGTTTGTTTCGATATTAGTTTATTTGATTTGGCATATTGATATAGAAGCCTATATTTCGATTATTGTGGCACTAATTATCTTTAAGATTGGTATAGAGTTCCTCTTTCCGGGTTTTTCTAAGCATCATCACCACCCACTCGAATCGGATCATTCACATGGTGCATAGTTTTTTGTGCTAAAATGTAATTATGAACAAGCTAGTTAAACGTGGATTTAACGTTTGGAAGATTTTCATTAAGAACAAGATCGCTTCTTCCATTATGATGCTTTCTGGTGGCGTGATGATGTTTATTGGTGCGTTGCAGGGTAAGGGCAATGATACTAAGACTCTCCCACTTGTGATTACTCTGGTTGGGGCTGGTTTGGCGTTTTGGGCACTATTTAGGCTTGGGTACCTAAAGTGTAATCTTGATAACCTTAAAGAAAGCGAACGCGAGGAAAAGGTTGTTGGTAGAAAAGTTTTTTGGATCCAGGTGGCTGAATCTTTACTTTACTGCGCAGTGGCGGTGCTTGGTATTCTCTTACTGATTAATAGTGATTTCACTAATATAGTACTTAATCTAATGGCCGGTTTCTTTACTACGCTTAATGGTGTACTTAACCTGATTTCTACGATTAAGAATCGTGATAATAAAGATTTTCGTTGGAAATTAATGATTGCTGTGATGGTGTTTGAATTGATTCTTGGGCCATATTTCTTAATTTGTTGTACTTCGATTGATATTAATGGATATATTGTGATGGGCGCTCTTACGTCGGTAGCAGGTTTAATTGAGGTTGTGAATGCGCTAACGCGTGAGAATATCCGTGGCACAATTAATGATGGTAAGGAAATTGTACGTACCGTAAAGGGTGAAGAAGAGCCTGATAAGGAAGAAGAACCGGCCGAATAGTATTCATTGAAAAATGTTATCTTTTATGATAAAATGTTTTTAGTGCCGCGATAGCTCAGTCGGTAGAGCGCATCCATGGTAAGGATGAGGTCACGAGTTCAAATCTCGTTCGCGGCTCCATGTATTGATGTCACAATGGACTCATTGTGGCGTGTAGAAAATCCCCGATTCCTCGGGGGTTTTCTATTTTTTTGCACCAAGCTGGTCCTGCTGCAGTGGCTCTGAATAGGGTGCGTTACGCTTATGCTTATTCAGAGAGCATTGCCGGGCAGAATCAAACTTGGTGCATTTTTGCGATTTTTGGTACATGAGTTGGCACAAAATTTACACGGGAAAACCTTATCGTGTAAATTACATATTATCATTATCTTTTTTACTGAATCTGCAATCTCGGCATCCGGCATATCGCTTATCGGCAACTCTTTGTTTCCATCTGTGCCCGCATATGTGGCATTTCCACCAAACTGCCCTATTCGATGATGAAGCAATATTATATGGTGTCAAGCGTCCATTCTTCTTATAATCCCAATCCTTCATGTACCCTGGTTTTTTTGTCGCAAGATCGTTGAATCCTTTAAGTACTTTCTTGCCGGCACAGATTGGGCATCCACCTCCCCGCGAACGATTGTTTGGGCTTGCTTGATATTCGTGGCCTTTTTCGCATTTCCACCAGACTTTTCTGTGTGACCCAGGCTTGACGCTTGTTGGCGCGATTGTCTTGTTTTTATTATAGTCCCATTCTTTTAATAAATCTTTACGAGCTGTGGCCAAATCATTGTGGCCGATAACGAGTCTTAATGAAGCGCATTTTGGGCATTTTCCACTACCTTTGCATCGATTATACACACCTTGTTGCCAACTATATCCACATTTGTTGCATTTCCACCATGCTTTAATATTTGAACCCATTGGGACAGTTTGGATATCGACTGTATTTTTTTCATAATCCCATTCTTCTGCTATTTGAGGGAATGATTTAATAATTGAATTCTCAACTTCGTTCCTATCGTAATAATCGTAAATGTCCTGTATATCGTCTTCGATGCTTATTTTTTTATTGCTAATTCCAATCTGTTCAAAAACCCAACCTATCACGTCATCCATGTATGTGTAGTTATGGTCCAACTTGTTTATTCTATAGTCATACGATGTACTATTTAAAGATGGTAGATTGGGTTCTCTTATTCTTAGCAGTTTTATATCGGCTTTTTTGCAAATGCGATTCTTTGCAATGTCCCTTTTCTTATTTTTATGCCAATATTGCCCATCATATTCAATGGCTATTCTTTTGTCTGGAATAAAAATATCTACTTCTTTTTTTCCGCTTATTTTTTTGTTTTCTTCGATGAATATTCCTTCTTTGAGCAAATAATATGCTAAAGCCTTTTCTGGTATGGACGTGATTCTGTATAAGCTACAAAAAGGGCAGGAGGCATGGCTCAGGCTTCTACTATAAACTCGTGCACACCACGTATGGCCCCTTTTACATTTCCACCAGATTTTCTTTGTAGAACCCGGAATCACATCGGATGGTTTTAGGTCATCATTCTTTTCATAATCCCATTCACTAGCTAAGTCTGGATTGATAGTTTCGAGATCATTAAAACCTTTGAGAACCGCCCTATTCGAGCAATATGGACAACCCTGTCCCTTAACGATGTTATATGGAGCAGCTTGCCACTCATGGCCTTTTTCGCATTTCCACCAGACTATTTTTCCGCTTCCGGCTACTACTTTCGATGGGGTTAGACCTTTATTCTTATCCGCGTTCCACATTTTTGCGATTTCAGGATGGGTGATATCTATTGTATTATTTCCTTCCAGCACTCTCCTATTCGAACAATATGGACAACCCCTACCATTTACCCTGCCGCCAACCATAGCTTTCCATTCATGACCGTTTTTGCAAATCCACCAAACTCTTTTTTCACTGCCAAAGGAGACCATATAGGGAGTGATCTCTTTATTCTTTTTATAATTCCATTCGGCTAATAACTCAGGATTTGTAGTAGCTAAATCGTTAAATCCTCTTAGTACCTTCTTTCCGGCACAATATGGGCAGCCTACACCGGCACTTCTACTATGTATATCCGCGTTCCACTCATGGCCTTTTTCGCATTTCCACCAGACTTTCTTACCACTTCCAGGAGTAAATTGTTGTGGTGACAAATTATTGTTCTTTTCGTAATTCCATTCTTTTGCCAGCTCAGGAATTAATGTCAATAGATCATTTTTCCCAGATATTGCTTTTCTGCCACTACAATATGGACAGTTACTATTATTGCCAATAACATTATAAACTGCGGCTTGCCACTCATGGCCTTTTTCGCATTTCCACCAGACTTTCTTACCCGAACCTGGTGTTGTTTTATCAAAATAGTATCCTTCCTGTTCATTTTTCTCAAAATTCCACAGTTTGGCTATATCTGGATAATCTTCGGCTTTCATTGCTGACTTTTTGCCTTTTTACTTGATTATTATATCATAGATCGACATGCCAATGAGGTTACGCTTTAGTGTTTCTCTGTAAAATCGATTTCTAGCTATTATCGTCTGGTCGTTTCCCGGTTTTTTCGACTATTTTAAAAAATATGTTATAATAATAAACAATAGGGTGGAATAATTAGGATTATTCTATGGCTAAAGTAACAACTTTTAATAAAAAACAATTAGAGAATGAAATTTCACGCAGGGCTAGGAGATATTTTTGGGTATTATTAATCATTTTTACTGTTTTAGGTATATACTCCACATTGATTTCAGTTGAATATTCATGTAAACACTCTGTGTTGACATGTCGGTTTTCTTTTGGTGATTACGCATTGGCGGCTCTATTAGGAGCTTTAATCTATGTCGTACTGGTTGGCTTACCTTTAGGATACATAGAATATCAAGATACTAAATGGTCCTTGCGCGGATATAAAAGTATAAATGGTATGCTTGCCACTATTTTTTCAATTTGGTTCGCAGCTACAGCTCTATATCCTGACTTTTTCAGATGGTTAGACTCTGTTACTTTTCCTAGTTTTACGACAATAATTAGTATAATCATTTTTATCGTATATGTAATATGGTTCATTGTATCCGCAGTTTACTATCATAGTTTAAAAGAGCAATACGAGAAGGATAAGAAGGCTGGTAAACTCCCAAAAATGGCGATTATAGACGTATTGAAGAGTGAAGAAAGCTCGAGAGTATTTATAGAAAAAGAAAATCAAAAGAATACTGCGAGAAAAGCAGAAATCGAAAAAGACGATGATTATGATGATGGTTTATAATTGTCTTATTTCGTGGTTTTTGTAATCTTTACTTTGTCGCCATTCTTGAAGTAATACTCCAGAGTGTATTTTTCGCCGTTCATGGCGGAAATGACGATCCTTTCTATCGTGGCTACGAATAAGTTGTCGTCGTAAGTTACAGTGTCCGGTGTCAGAGGAGCGATGGCTTCATAGAAGCGGCGTTCTTTCTCTCGGCGAGCAGTATTGTCGAGAAGAGCGTCTTTGGCGAGATTAAAGGCGGTTTCCAGATCTTCTATTCTTTTAAGGGCATTGTTGTACCGGTCTACGAGGTCTGGGCTACCGTCGCCAGTGGCACCCTGGTAGTGGAGGCGGAAATCCGCCATGGCCGCACTTTGGGCTTCACGGGCCTTTTCGCGGGCGGAGACCAGGCGGGTGGCTAACGATGCCTCCTCGGCCTCAGAAAGCCTACGTGGGGCCTTGTGGGCCGTAATTCGGGCTAATTCTAACCCCATCGCCTCCTCGTAAAAGGCCTTGAGGGAATCTTCGAGAATGGTTGGAGTATTACAGCGTTCGTCGTTCTTGTATTTGTGGTTACAATACCAGATGTCTTTATCTCGGCGGATTTTGTGCCCGAAGAAGGTGCCACAATCTGCACAGACGATTTTAGTGGTAAACGGACTGTTACTGCTGAGCCTTCGGCTATTTGCAGCCCGGAATTCTTTTTCCTTTTGGACGAGGTCGAAAACATCGCGATCTATGATAGGCGGATGGTGATCCGTGACCCGGTACATGGCCCGTTCGCCATTATTCTTTTTAACCCTTTTCGTCAGGAAATCCTCTACGTAAGTTTTTCCGAGAATGACATCCCCGATATACTTTTCGTTACTTAAGATGCTATTTACCGTCTGGGTACCCCATTTATCTTTGCCACCCGGAGATTTAATGCCACGGGCAGTGAGCTCTCTCGCGATACATCTAATCGGCAGACCGGAGAGGAATAAGTCATAGATTTCGCGGACGATTTTGGCTTCCTCTTCCACGATAACCCATGAACCATCTGCGGCTTTCTTGTAGCCAAGGAAATTTTGAAGGGAAGCACTGACTTTGCCGTCTTCCATAGCCCGTTGTTTGCCCCAGCGAACGTTCTCCGAGATAGAGCGTGATTCTTCCTGGGCGATGGAGCTAAACATAGT
>CAZORJ010000007.1:0-6127 GCA_964582425.1 uncultured Candidatus Saccharibacteria bacterium | reverse complement strand
GAGGTGTAGAAGGAGGTGAGGTTTTCTTTTTCGAAGCGAACTTCTACACCGGCTCTTTTCAGATCCCGAGTTACGGACAGGGAATCTACAGTATTACGGGAGAAGCGGGAGATGGATTTCGTGAGGATAAGGTCAATCTTACCAGCCAGGGCATCTTCCACCATCTGATTAAAGCCATCACGCTTTTTAATACTGGTACCGGAGATACCTTCGTCTGAATATACCGCGACAAACTCCCAGTCTGGATTCGCGTTAATATACTGTGTGTAGTATGCGACTTGGGCTTCATAGCTGTTCTGCTGTTCCTCTTGTTCCGTGGAGACACGGGCGTAGGCAGCAACCCGGCGCTTTGGCTTTTCTTCCTCCTTCATAAGGAGAGGGGGTTTTGCGACGATTTTTTCTACTTTTGGTTTACATAAGGTACTAGATGCAGACATGTTATTTCACTTCCTTTCCGTGTTGCAAGAGAGCCCGTTTTCTAGCTTCTTCTCGTTTTTCCGGAGTCCAGGCGGAGGAACGGTCGTTTTGCCAGGACACGATATCTACATGGCCATCGGCATAAAAATAACGCAGCTGGTCTCCAGCTACGCTCTCAATGGCGGTGAAATTGTTGGTGATGATATCTCTTGTTAGGATCTGGTCTTCCGAGAGACCGAGGACGGCTTTGGTTTTCTCGATAAGGATGGATTCACGGATCTGCTTGGACGTACATCTATCTGACCCGCCGTGGATGCGGTTTTGGCATTTCCAGATCGGATATTTGCCGGTGCTTGAGGGATTCATCTTTCTCATGAAGTGAGCTTTGCAGCATCCGCAGAGGATAAGTCCGGTGAAGAGGTATTCGGTCTCGCGGACGCCAGTAGTGGGTTGTTTTCGCCTTTTGATCTCTGCCTGTGTCATATCGAATACTTCCGGGCTAATGATTGCGTCGTGGCTTTCGTGGACGTAATACTTATCTACCTCGCCGTGATTGATTTTGCCTCTCTTCGTCCGGAAGTCTTCGATATAGGTTTTCTGGAGAATCATGTCTCCTTTATACTTTTCGTTCCGGAGAATCTGGTAGATGTTGGAATGACGCCACTTGTGTCCCCATTTAAGCTTGCCTTCGGCGTTTAGGGTTCTCGCGATTGCATAAGGGCCTTTTCCGGATAGATAGAGCTCGAAGATTTGGCGGATAACGGCTGCTTCCTCCGGGATAATCTCGAAGTGGTTGTTTTTCATCTCGTAACCGTACATGCGGGTGTAGGTAGGGATGCCGCTTTCAAAGTAGCGTTTGATCTGCCAGCGTTTGTTGTCCGAGGCGGATTTACTTTGCTCTTCGGCATGCATGGCGAGGAGTGATAGCAGGAGCTCTCCCTGTGGGCTGATGGAGTGCAGATGGTCGTTTTCGAACTCCACATCTATGCCGAGAGACTTGAGCTCGCGGATACTTTCTAAAAGTACCACTGTGTTACGGGCGAAGCGAGTAATGGATTTTGTGATGATGTAATCTATTTTGCCGCTCCGAGCATCCATCATCATTTGCTGGAAGGCTGGGCGAGTAACGAGTGTACCGGATATGCCATTATCCGTGTAGATACCGGCGAGCATCCAAGCGGGATTTTCCAAGATCTTTTTCTTGAAGTATAGGATCTGGGAATCTAGGGAATTTTCGGCAGCATCTTTGTCCGAAGATACACGGGCATAGATGGCTACGCGCTTTCTGCCGATTAGACTGATGCTGGTTGGCTGGATGATTTCTATCATGGGTCCACCTCCTTGTTGTCCAAGGATAGCTCCCCTGGGGCCAGAAGTCCAGTCTTTTCTGGGGGCTTTTCGGCCTCTTTTTGGCGGTGGTGGGCCTGATTCTGCAGCCGGCGGTCTTCTTTTTCCGGATACTCGTTTTCGCCCAAAAAGGCATCTACTAGCCAATCTTCTACTCCGGGCATTGCTGCCATCTCGGCACGAATGCGTTCTCGCTCTTTTATACGGGCTTCGTGTTTTTTCTCGTTATGATACTTTGTACGGCAACTATCAGAACAAAAAACCTTACCCTTACGGTTCCAATCATTCGTAATGGCTTTGCCGCAGTACTTACAGACATAGACGTTTTTAGATTGCAGTTTAGATTTTGTTTTATTATCACCGGCTTTAATCCCATTACGCAGACAGAGGGATTTGACGGTATTAGCATTAAGACCGAGTTTCTCTGCAATGGTGCCATAGGAATAATTATCTGCACGAAGAGCAGCGATTGATCTAATGATTTTTTCTTTTTGCTGTATTCTCATTGGCACCTCCTTTCTATAGTTGTTAATGTGCTTTGCGGATTATACAGCTCGCAATAGCTGGAAAGAAAGCATTTTTTGTTAGCGTCCTAACCAACTAAACTCAAATGCTTATGCTTGAGTTGACATAATTATACCATATATTTGACAAACGCAAGAATAAATGTCTAAAATGCTGGAATTAGTTTCCAACATGACGGAGTTTAACTCCATTTTAATCTGTTCTTTTTGTTTAGTGTAACTCACCAAAAAAGTGAATATGTGTCATTTTTGATAACATTACGTTTGTACTATGATGATATAATGGTAGTGTTAAACGGGTAATTATTTGATGAAAGCAAAAATTTTAAAGGTCGGAGACAAAAACGTTGAATTGCTTCTTGATAATGATGTCGAAAAAGTGGTAAAAAAGGATAAATTAAACTTTGGATACGATATTGGCGATGAAATTGATATTCGCGAAGAAGGTAAGGACTATGTTTATTCTTCGCGAAAAAAAGATAAATCCAATAAGAATAAACTGTGGATTATAATATTAGTTTTTCTAATTTTGCTTGGTGTTGGTACATTTCTTATAATCAAGAAAAAGCACGATGATGATATTTTGGCTGAGAAAGTTAAAGCTTATCAGATAAGGCAAGATTTAAATAAGTGTGTTGCCGCGGCTGGATCTGCTTTAGAAGAAACCCTCGATCCGACAAAGAAGAGAGATTATGCGGCTATAGTCCAGTGCTATAAACGTTATCCTGTTTCGGAGTCTGAAGAGAAAATTAGGGAGTATTCCTCCTTTGCTGATGAACAACAAAAAGAAAATATTTTGAATAACTGTCTACAGAAAGCAATAGATGATTATGGCTATTCAGAACAAGAACTTAACGACGCGTACGGGAATAAGAGTAAAACTATTGAGCTCATGACGCGTATTGTTTTACAAGACGAAGCAAAAATTAAATGCTATACAGACGCCGGTAAGGGGTATGATGATAAAATAGCTGAGCTTCGGACGGATAAAGCTAAATGGGAAAAGATGATTGAAGATTACAGCTCTTCTTCAACTTATGTGGTACCAACCCCTCCTCCAGCGCCCTCTTATACTCCGCCGATAACTCCAACTACTCCAACCGTTACGATGACTTGTGAGGATTATCATACGCAATTCCATTCTACGTATTTGACCGAAAAACGAAATACGACTAATTATTATAATTCTATGATTTCGGGCGCTAGTATGAATTGCTCATCTTCTGGTGGTTGTCCAGAAGTTACAAGATTAAAGAACGAATTGAAGAGAGAGTTGACTAACCTGAAAAACCAGTATATCAGTAATATGGCATCTGTCGGTTGTGATGCAAATGCCTATAATGATTTCTAAAGAACTATATCATGGTGAGAAGTGGCTTAATGCCACTTCTTCTTTTTAATATTTTCGCTGATTTGTTCGATATGTCGTTCGCGGATTGATTCGTCTGGCCGGGAGAGAGGCGTGAGCTTTGCCATGATAATCTTGTAGTACTTTGCGATCTGTTCAGACGGCTCCATCTTGGCGAGAATATCTTTCAGGTGAGAATTAATGCCGAGGAAATAATCCTCTGGACCGAGATTCTTTACCTTCCAATTACCGCGAGTGATTGTTGTTACGACCGGGACTATCGGGACATCTCCTGCTGGGCCGAGGAACTCTTTTAGATTCTTTACATGAGTACGGTTTTGGAGGAACGGGTTATAAAAGAAACTCTTTTTCTTTCCGAGATACTGGATCCACTGCTTTCGGTTGCCATCGCCATAAATATTACCGGCATAGTTTTTACATTCGAAAACAATGAGACCTTTTTTGGAGACAACGATGAGGTCTATCTCGGAGGTTTTGCCTCCCTTGGTTGGGATATAGACGTTCCTTAAGATCTGGTTTTCTGGTACCCCGGTTTCATCTACGAGGGTCCTGTACATAATGCGTTCACCAGATTTTCCTTCGTCTGTCCATTCCTCTGGATGCTTCAGTTTATCTATGCCGTGGCAGAAGAATAACCATACGATTCCGCAGGCAGCAAAAATAATAATTGCGATGATTAAGAATGGCATGGCAAGCTGCCAGGCTGCCTGATTTGCTGCTGAACTCATATAGCTATATTATATCACTTTTGTACTGCAACAAGGCGGACGGTCCCTGGCGCAGGGAAGGAAAATACTTGCGAATTAGCAAGTAAGTCGCTTCCACTTGTACGGCAAAGGGGCCGAAAGTCCGGGCAAAGAGGTGCAACAGATATCCACCCCAAAACTCCACCGGAAACTCTACTGATTCTTCTGCTTGTTTTTCTCGTTTTAGACCAATGTAAGTCAAAATTGACGAAATAAAGCCACTTCGTGTTATAATGTAAATATAAATTGCTAGAACGAAAGTCCTGTATACACTAAAATTAAGTTATGATCAATTAACTGCAGCTGATTGAGAATAAATCATAACTAATTATAGTAAAGGATATATATGGACTTAGATGGTCAATTTAAATATAAGTTTTTAATGAGCAACAGGCTTACTCTCCCCGAGCATTTTAAAAAGCGGTATAAGGAGAGAGTATCAAAGAGCTCATTGCACCGCTTGGATTTCGTTAAGGAAGCGTATCGCTATGGCAGTGATGCCGAGAGTTTGAATGACAATAATCTTCGGAGATTCCTTACTAAAAAATCCAGCCATGGATCAACATGTAAGATCTATAAAGGTTTTGTGTTTTGGTTCATTAGGGATACAGCAATGACTGTTTATCCAATTTCAACTGTCGCAAGATTAACAAGGAGTTCAATTAATGATTAGCGTAAATGTAGGTAAGAATATTGCTCAACTTAGAAAGTCTAAAGGTAAGACCGCTGAGCAGTTGGCGGAAGCATTGAATGTCACAAGGCAGACAATATCAAAGTGGGAAAACGGTGAAACCGTGCCAACAGCTTATAATATGGTTGATATTGCAACTTATCTTGATGTGCCAATTTCGGATATATATGTTCAGATTATAGGTGGTTTAAAGCATACAAAACTTGGAGATATTGATGTAGATGCACTTAATCAAAAACTTGATCCAAAAAATATTGAAATGGCAATAACTGCATACGATAGAAACCCTAACAAATTCATGGTAAAAATCGGAGTCAATGTTATCTCATATAGAGATATACTATTACTTTCCAGTAACATGGGATATTTTAGGGGATATTCTGAAATAGAAAATCCAGTGAGTTTTCATGAGGCAAAAGATAGTAATAAAATTGTGCCCGAACTTGTTCAGTATTTGAAAGAAAAGGGGTTTATTGTCTTCTTCGCTGGAGGCCAGTTTGATGCTCCGGATAAAGTGATTAATTCGGATTTTAAGGGTGTCATAGACGGTGATGAGATTTTGATTATTATTCGGAATGAAAAAGAATTGCTTGATTTTAAGTCTGCGGTTAGAAATCTATTCACCGGTATTGTGAATGTTAAGTGCGAACGCGATTGGCGCAGCTCTTCTGGCATGAAATATTTATTATGTGAAAACACTTGGTATACTGATTTGCAAGATGACGAAAAAGATTACGAGTGCTGGGTTTCAAAATGAGACACGATGTCGGAAGAAGAAGCTAAATATCTTGATAAGTGGCGTAAATTGTTAGACGAACAGTGGACTGATGCTATTGATGAAGTAAACCCTATTCAATATATTAAGGATGATCAGGAGTTGAAAAAAATCCGTGAACAACTTGATTCTTTGGATGAAAAAACTATGGCGGAGTTTGTTGAGGCGTGTTTTGGTAGTGTAAAGACGGTTCAAATTCTCGATTTACAGAATAAAAGATTCTTGAATTACATGGTTGAAGAAGATGCTAGATGCAAG
>CAZORJ010000006.1:12462-16226 GCA_964582425.1 uncultured Candidatus Saccharibacteria bacterium | reverse complement strand
TGAGAGATTAGTTAAGATACTCTATGGTTTACCGGCCCCGGAGCTTTGGGAATCTTACGAAAGAGGAGAGGTGGTACTGGGTGGGTGCTGCGTCTCCGACGATGATCCTAAATACTTTTGTAATAGCTGCAAAGTTGGATTTTCAGCTGATCTAAAAAAGGAATACAGGGATTATTAATGCAAAAAACAAAATGGCACATTCCGCTTATTCTTGGTGCAAACGATCAAAGCGAAATCTCGGACACGGAAACGGGAAACATGCCGCTTATTCTAACTGAGTCGCCTTTGACCTCGTAGGACATTTTTTTATTCTTGTTCGTAATTAGCCATTTTTCTTACCTTTTATATTTTCTTTTCTTTCGTAAACGTATCTTCCGTACTGCATAGGCCTTTCATCTTCAGTTATAACGAAATCTTTTGAGGTGCTTAAATATTTTTCAAACTTCTCGACGAGAGGGTTCGTATAATCTATGAATGCGTGTGATTTTTGCCCATCGATATCTAAATCAAGGGAAATATTCCAAAGGTCTGCTATCCTTTCATAGCAAGGATCCTCTCTCTCGAGTTCGGCGCTAACAATGTACTCAAATTTTATTTTTTCCAAATATTCTGAGTTTTCACTTCCGCTAATCCAATCTGGCCATTTTTCTTCTGTCATTTTTTCTCCTTAAAACATTTATCGTCTTCAAATCTTGTCCGAATAATCGAACATTTTTTATTTAAAATTTAGGTACTTCTCAATCGCTTCAATATCTTTCAGATCTTTCGGTCGACGCATTCTGCGTTTGAATTCCAGAATATCCTCTAGGGATTCGCATTTGTAGCCATCCACTATATTAAAGTGGTGTTTTTCGTAATCATCCTTCATTTCAACATTTTCAAATGGCTCGTAGCTGCCGGCGGAGTTTAGGGGACTAGAATACATATCAATATCTTTGGCGAGTTTTTTGGTGGCGCTAATATCGTAATCATTAGTTTGCTCGCGAAGGCCACGCATCAGAAGGGAACCTCCAGACAGAATGATAAACTCCGCTTTATCCATCCCCATTCTCTCAAGTCCTTCAACAAACTCTTTTTTATTCATATCCTCTCCTTTAAGCCCATTATAGCATAGAAAAAGCGCCGGCTAGCGGCGCTTGGTGGGGTGTTAGTTGTATTCTGGTTCGTGGTTGTATTTGTCCCAGGCTTCTCTGAAACCGTCGTATTCGGCGTCTGCCTTCTTCATGATGGCATTGGCGGTAAAATAGCCGCCGAAAATAGCAAAGATGAGAACAGCGAGAACGGCGCCGACGAGGATACCTTCATCCTTTTTGGATCGTCTTTTGCTGCTACCTCCGAACAAGGCTTCAAAGATTCTCCCGGCAGCACTAGGCGCATTTCTGGCGAAATTCACCATGTTGCGGATATGTGCGTAGGAGTTCCAACCGGCGGTGGCAATGTGTCTAAATGACTTTTCTTCCCAAGCTGTTTTTAGACTAACAATCCAGATTCGAAATCCGGACAAGATGATTGGCACTGACACCAAGAGATAAAGCGCGTCACTTGAGATTTGCTGAATGACCCCAATGATTTCTGGGCTGACTTCGTAATACTGTAAAACGATTGGCGAAATCAGTATTAAGATGTAGCCATAAACCATGGTGAATCCAGCAACCGCCATGACATAGCCGCAGACGACATATCTGCGGAAGCTCCCGCCAACCTCTTTAGATTCTGACCAGTAGCGTCCTACGTATGAAGCGTTAGACCAGGAGATAAAGAAGTTAAATCCGAGTAACAAAATGACGAATAATAGCTCCAACTATTACACCTCCTAAAGTTCACCCACCACTGTAAATTATACTATAAATATTGACTTTTTCAAGCATTAGTGGTATAATATAAGTATAGTACATTAAAAAATGGAGGTGGGCTAGAAATGGGAGTTTTGACTGCCGTGATGTACCTGGTTGGTATTATTTTCGTCTTTTTTATCGGACTTTTCTTGATTCTATTTATTGTAGAACTGATTATCTGGATTTTAAGAGGCTGTGGCGGATTCTTCGATTTCTAATTGTACTTTTACCCCGGTTACGGCCGGGGCTTTTTTATGCTGGCTCTTTAAAGTATTCGTCGTCTTCAAAACGGGTGCGTTTAATGGTGCATTCGTTCATTTCGAGGAGCGTATCGGCGATTTCGACTAACTCATTAGATAGATATACGTTTTCTCGCCATTCTTTTGGGATGGCTTCATAGCCATAATAGGCGCCGGCGATTTGACCATAGCAGGCGGCGTTGGTATCGGTGTCGCCACCAAGGCGGATAATAGCCATCATACCGTCTTTAAAGTTATTAAAATGGAGTAGTCCCCACATAGCGATAGCAAAAGTGTCAACGATGTAGCCGCCAAGATCCAGGAATTGTTTTTCTTCTTTTTTGGCTGGACGTTCCATCAGATCATTGATGTTATCTAGCCAAAATTCGTCGTATTCTTTGCCGACCATCCAACGGGAGGCATAATTAAAGATATTATTCTTTTTGAGGCCGTGGAGGGCGCAGTAAAGGGTAGTAGCGAACAGTTCGGTAACAGTGATAGCTGCAATGCTATCGTGGGTCTCGCGGCAGGAAAGCTCGGCCATCTTGAGAGTTGGTGCGATGTCTTTGTTATCAATGTATTCGCCGTCTTCATCCTCTGGCTTAATTGTTAGGTTGCCGTTTTCGTAGCCATCTTTTAAAGTTGGATATTTTTTATCCAGAAAAGTGTTTGCAATGATAATTGGGGCAAGACGCATAATCGGAGCGTTGCCGGCAGATTCGGTTTTTTCAGTATCCTTTGGCACGGTTTTAGACTTTTCCCAACAGTCCAAAGCGTGGAGGGTTTGGTTACCAATGTCAATTGGCGCCTGTGGGTGCATGCGATAACCATGATAGGCCCATTCGTAGAATTTACTCATAATATCGTAGGAATCGTAACCGTGGTTTTCGAGTAGACTATCAGCAATACAGAGCGCCATTGAAGTATCGTCGGTCCAGACACCAGCCGGAAGACGTGAGTTCTTGTGATAGTGTTCGATTTTGTCGCCCATGCCTTTGATGTAAAAATCCGAGGGAGTCGGCAAAAATTCTACCGGTGCGCCTAAGGCATCACCAACGGCGAGACCAACCAACATACCACGGGCTTTGTCTTGATATTTATTGTTCATCTATTATGATTATACAATACTTAGGTTATTCTGGTGGGACTGTTGGTTCAACTATTCTTTTGACTATACAACGGGCTGACATATTCGTCCTCATCATTGTGCTATTGTTCAGATTTACTCCTCCTGAGTATACTCTGAAATTTGTGGCTGAACCATTTCTATTTATTGCGGACCAATAATAACCATATTGCGTCGCTTGACTGTGGGTACCACTGCTCCAGCGACCAGCAAGTGCAAATGCGGCACCGCCGTCAGAAACGGGTTTTCTTACTAGGTCGTTTGTATTATAGAAACTAAACATAGTAGCATATTCACTAACGGCACCTGCGGTCGGTAACCTCCATCCGGCTGGGCAGATATCATTTTCAGCAATACTATTACTCGAGTTTTGACCTGTTATTGTGCCACCGGATAATGTGAAGTAGTTATATGTGGTTCCGTATTGAGTGTTGCTCATGCTGTCTGTTCCTGTTAATGGGGCGAATGAGCCGGCGTCGTTTGGTGTTACAAATTGATTTAACCACCCCAAAAAGGGTGATTGAGAAATTGTGAAAATAAAATTCGTATTTTAGCAGGGTGTAT
>CAZORJ010000006.1:0-12452 GCA_964582425.1 uncultured Candidatus Saccharibacteria bacterium | reverse complement strand
CAGTAATTGTGCTATTAATATTCGTATTATCGCTTGTTAGATTGACTGACAGTGATGTTCTACCCAAATCTAAGTTTTCTGTTAACCAAATGTTTCCATCTAATAATTTTGCTATATTATAGGATTTACTATCGCGGTTATCGGTCAGATTGTAGTTAGTGTTGTCTGTCATTGATGAACGCACTGAGATAATATCTGCGTACGCTAGATTTCTGAAGTCTTGTAGGTATGTAAGGTCAGAAATGGATTTTTCTGCGTGGATACAGCGGATTGATATACCTCGGCGCCGTTCCATTGGGTCACCAGGATAGACTTGGTTCCCCCCGGCCGAAATAAACATGTATCTCATTTCTGTATCTGATGTTCTGACGGAGCTCCAATAACTACCGCTTTCTCCAACGACTTCCACATTCCCACTTGCGCTGATTCTTCCAGCATAAGCGAATGCTGCGCCGCCTTCGGATTCTGGTTTTCTCATTAGTTCTAATGAATGATAATTTTGGTATAGGGTAGAGTATTCTGTATTCGTTGGTAGTCGCCATCCGGCCGGACAGATATCATGATAAGCATTTTCAGCGTTGGTGCTACCACTTATTTTTCCAGCCGATGCGGCGTAGTAATTATATAATGTACCATAACGATTGTCGGATGTGGCGTCAGTGCCTGACTGGACGATATATTCGCCAGCATCGTAGCTTAATCCATATTGATTTTTCTTCCATCCCTCAAAGGAGCTCTTCGTAATCGTGGTGTTTGTGTCGGTATTGTTTGCTGTTAGATCGCCTGTTAGCGGCACTGCGCCGAGGTTGAGGTTTTCCATCATCCAACATTTGCCGTCATCTAGACGTTTGATTACGTAAGTTTGCATATCACGAGAGTCATAGACGGTTGAAGCGGTAGAGGTACAGTCCGATGTGCCGATATTTTGAATTAGTTCAGAGTCTGGGACGGCAGTAGTGGTGACGGTGTCTGAGGTTGTGCCAACTGTATAAGTGGTAGATGCGATATTATATTGTCCGATATCACCACTAGTGGTGCCCCAATTTGCGAGCGTATAGCCAGTAGTAGTGGTGGCGTTAATCGTGTAGGTTTCACCTTCTTCTAGTTCAATGGATTGGCCGTTATTCACGGTACTTCCATTGATTTTAATATCTGTAACACCAGTGCTATATTGTACTTTTACATTATGTTTTGGTTTTTTAAGAATACATCTGATACTATCGCCGCTGCTACGGTCGCTATACAGATAGGCTGGATAGGCAGACGAAGTAGTCATGAATAATGTATACATGGCCGTGTCGTTATTCCTTGAAGATGACCAGTAAAAACCATAGCTATTATTAGGTCTTGTCCAAGTGCTACTAAAGTATCCCGCCATAGCAAAGGCAGCACCACCTTGCGCGATTGGCGCTCTGAGTTCTTCTAGAGTATCATAAGCTTCGTTGCTATATAGTGCCGTAAATTCACCCGTGGCATTGCCAGTTGGTAATCTCCACCCGGCTGGACAAATATCGTATTCGGCGTCACTACTATTGGTAGTACCAGAAATTGTTCCGGCAGTGGCGGCGTAATAATTATAAAGCGTGCCGAGTTTTGATCCAGAGGTTTGGTCTGTGCCTTCCAAGGAATAATAAACACCATTATCTTTTAGCGGTGCTGAACCATTGGTGACTTTCCAGCTATTAAAGGTGCTGGCAGCAACAGTTTCGGAGATATTCGTGTTGCTACTATTTAGATCTGCGGTTAGTGCAGTGGCGCCGAGATTGAGGTTATCAATCATCCAGCAGTTGCCATCCTCAAGCTTTTTGATGGTGTAGACTTGTCCATCACGGATATCGTAGACTTGTTTCGGTGTTGTGGTACATTCAGAATACTTGAGGTTTTGGATAGTTTGGCGGGCGTTGGCTTCTAGTGTAGAACTAGTTGCGCTAATTGGCGTGAATGTATATCCAATGAGTGCGTAGCCGGTGTTTAACACAGGGTTAATTACAAGTGGTGCGTTATTGGCCAGATTAACGGTGCCATTATTGGCCACTGTAGTGCCATTTACCGTAGTGCTGGCAATGCCTTCGCCATATTTGATTTGTACGGTTCTTGTGCCCATTTCAGCGACTGGAGAAATAAAACTATTGCCGTCTCCAACAGTATAAGTAGTGCTAGCCGTGGTAGGGCTGGCTACGGTGCCTTCTTTGCCTGGGTTCCAGCGGACAAATGTGTAGCCATCTTCTAGGGTAGCAGTTAGGGTGTAGCTTTGTCCGGAGGTGAGGTTTTCGACGAGACATCCAGTTTTTAGGGCACATTCGACATTATTTAGGGTGACCTTGCTAATACCAGAAGTCGGAGCAATGGTGATGTTATAAAGCATAGTGGCCGTTAAAGTGAATTTCACAGTGCCTAGGTAATCTCCGGCGACTTGGTCGGCTGCGGTGCTGACTTTGTAGGTGGTGGTAATTGCAGATCCGGTTTCACTGTCGGTTCCACCGCTGTAGTTTGCAATCATTGATAGTGTTGATGGGATTTCGCTATAAGAATCGTAATTACCGCTGATTGATAGATTTTCTGGTAAATAGGAAGAATTGTCTTTAGAAATCTTCATGGACCAGTTGGAGACGTTGCCGGAAGTGGTGCCAGTTGGAATGGTGGCACTACTATTGGTGTTTTCTAAATTAGTATTACCGGTCGTCTCGTTAGAATAACCCACTGCGTAAACCTGGTGATCCAGTGAGTTTGGGCATTTGGTAACGATTTTAGTTGTGCCAATATCTTCAGTGGCGGTGCCAGGGCTGAGTGTGGCCTGGTGGGCAGCGGTTTCCACTTTTGTAAAAGTACAGCTAGTTGATTCAGCGTAGAGTTCTTCTTGGTCAGCAAAAGACCCGGCAATATGATAACTTAGCGAAAAAGAGGCGACGAATGTCAGTATTATTAATACTCTAGACAAGATTCTTTCGGGGCGCAAACGAATCAACAACGAGAAACTTTTACGACTCAGTAATTCGTGCACACCTTTAACCATTCTGTTTTTATTTTAACAAGAAATAGGCCAAAACGGTAGTGTTTTTTCTATTTTTTCGCTATATTTTTAGAAGTTTCGTAAAGTTTGACGTTATCGATAACGAGCCTTCTTTTGCTGTACTGTCGAATGGCTTTTTTGATGTCTTTTTTGTACTCAATACGGGTAGAAATGAGGATTTTGGTTGGATCTTTTGGGATAAAACAGATGGTGTAATGGTTAAAAATGACATATTTGGTGTCGCGCCAGAGCAAGCGATATTTGCCCTGCGAGTTTTCGACTTGGACGTAATATTTGGCGATCTGGAGGCTGCGCTTGCCTTTGATACTATGATACTGATTAATGGTTCTTAAAACATAGATTAAATAGATTACGCTAACAATTAGAACTAGTGAAAAGAATACAATTGGGTAGACATTAATGATATGATGGTTGATTAAAAGGGAAATGCTAAAAATTAAGATCATGAATACCGAAATGATTGTATAGACAAGTGGGCGAGTAGTCGCAAAATGAACGCGCGACCTTGGTTCCTCCCTTAAAAAGTCGTAGTTTAACAGTATCCAGTAGAACTCGTTGTAGTATTTCTTATCTGCCGACTCAGCAATTTTGATCTTCATCGATTGCCCCAACTCTCTATCTTGACCCCATTATACTATATTATTCTTTTATCTGTTATATTGACTTATTTTAATTTTTATGCTATACTATGTTGGCTAGGGTGGATTACTTTAATTTTTTTATGAGTTTTTTATTATCGTCTCCCCCTCTAAAATATATTTTTTAGTTCTTAGGAGGTAGTAAGATGTCTCTCATCACCATCATTATCATCGCGGCTGCGGTTTTGCTCATTATTGTCATGCTTTTCTTGATGATTAAGACGGCAAACGCCAACGAGGCCCTGGCGGTATCCGGCGTCGGTGCAACCGACAAAAACGGTAATCCGACTATTAAACGAGCCGGTGGCCGCATCGTAATCCCTTTCATTCAGAAGGCAAAGTACTTTGATCTTTGCGTGAGAACCGCGAAGGTCGAGGGCGACGTGACGAAGACCATCTATGGCGTTCCGATTTCGATCGACTGGGCTGTGGCATATAGTCCAGACATCACTTCGGACGAAAGCCTGCAAAAGGCAGTCTGTAATTTCCTGGATAAGGATGCTCGTGATCTTGAAGCCGTTATTCTCGACATCGTATCTGGCGGTGTCCGCGCAGTAATTTCCCGAATGACTCCTGAGGAAGTTATGAACGGAAAAGACCAACTGGACGACAATGTGAAAAAGCCCATTTCGACTCAGATGCACGACCTTGGCTTCAATGCGATTCTTTCAATCCATGAAGTTGAGGACGCGGACAATTCGACCTATTTCCATGACCTGGCGGCTAAAGACCGTGAAACTAAACGTCGCGAAGCGGCAAATATTACGGCCGAGAACGACCAGCAGATTCGCGAAACTAAGGCCGAAACCAACCGCGTGGCTCAGGAAAAAGAACTAGCTGCACAGGTAGTGGTGGCAGAGAGGCAGCGTGATACCGACGTTAAGAAGGCCCAGTTTGATGCCGAGACGGCACGTGAACGTGCAAAATCGGAGATGGCTGGAGAGCTTGAGCGTACTGATATTACTCAAGAGCTCGAAAAGAAAAAGGGTGCTGTCGCTGTAATGCAGGCCGAACAGGCTAATCTGGCTGCTAAAAAGCAGCAAGAGGTTGAAGTGACGCGCGCCGAAACTTCTAAGCGTACGACCATTATCGCCGCCGAAGGTGAAGCGGAACGTAAGAAAGCTGAAGCAGCCGGTGAGGCTGAAGCGGCGGCGATTTCTGCCAAAGGTAAGACCGAAGCTGAAGCAATTGCCGCTAAAGGTAAAGCCGAGGCTGAAGCAGCTCGAATGCTGTCTGATGCTCAGGCGGCTAACGACAAGGTCAACTTTGAGCTTCGGAGAATTGAGATTGAACAGAATACTCGGGTCCAGGTTGCAACCAACGTTGCTACCGCAATGGCCGAGGTTGGCAAAAATGCTCGGTTCTACGATTTTGGCGGTGGTGCCAAGTCGGAGAGTTCTGGTGATCTTTTGACTAGCGTTCTTTCGCGTATTCCCATGATTTTCGCGCAAGCAGACCTCGAGAATCAGGCCCTGAACGGCGAGCAGCTCACCGATACTATTTGGCAGCTGGTTGCTTCCGTTGCTGACGGTATTAAAAATGGTCAGCCCAGCGATTCTACTCCGACCGGCGAAGGTCCCGACGATGCGTCTCCTGATCTGGAGATTATCGATCACGAAGACGGCGACGTTATGTAATCGCTGTCAATAAAAAAACTCATAGGCCCCCATCTTGGGGGCTTTTTAATACTTTTTCTTAATAGTTACATTAATACTGTTTTCGCCAAGAATCTCTACAACTCGAAACAGGGTGTCCATGCAGAGTAGTACTCTAGGATGCGGTACGCCTTCATCGTAGTCAAAGATATTAAAGCCAAAGAGTTTATTAGATTTTAGCCCGTCACAAAAGAGAAACTCATACTCTTCGCCATCAAAGTTGTCGTTTTGCTCGAGATTTTCCATTTTGATGAGCTTTGGATTGCCTTGTATTAGAGCCAAGATCTGAAGTAAGGACTCTTTTGGCAGAGTGTGTGTGCTGTAGTCACCGTAGTCTTTAATTGAAACATTATTTTCTTCAGTGTAATCGACTTTTAACTCAAAAAACTCGTCGTCACCATAAGGCCACATCGCTGGTTCACGTCGATACTGAAAAATAATCATAATTCCATTATAGAATAAAAAACCGCCTATTTCTAGACGGTTTCGGCTTTTTTGGTGGCGATAATTTTTCGAATCCATTCTGTGATTATTCCGATGATGATGCCAATGATAGTTCCGGCGGCATTAATTGCTGCATCCGTGTAGGATGCGCTTCTGTCAAAGGAATATGCCTGCATAAATTCAGCCATTACAGCGATAAATATACTCATGATAATTGAGGTCAGAATAGCTGCCCTAATTGTCGTAGCAGAGCTATTTATAGCAAGATGGCCGGCGTAGGCAAGAATCACAAAGACGAGTCCGTGACCGAGCTTACGGATTAGGTAGTAGAGATTTTGACTGTATTCCAAGTCTTTTCCCAAAATCCGGGAGATTTTCTGTACTACACCCACTGTAGCATTGGTTACGTTTTCGGAATCCGATGAATTTTGCCAACATAGCACAAAGACAATCAGCAGGATTGCAATGTACCACAGCCACCTTTTGAGCTGACGACTCAATTTTATCACCTCTTATATAAATGTACTAAGCCTTTTATAATTATATCAAAAAGTTCATGTTTTGTCAAGTTGCTATATAATGAAGGTATGGGGAAGGTTTATATTGCGATTGATTTGAAGTCGTTTTATGCCAGTGTTGAGTGTGTGGAGCGCGGGCTGGATCCTTTGACGGCTAGACTAGTAGTGGCTGATGAATCTAAGACTGATAAAACGATTTGTCTTGCGGTTTCTCCTACACTAAAGGCACTTGGTATTCCTGGAAGGGCGCGGCTTTTTGAAGTCTACCAAAAGACCGACGATTTTATCATTGCTCCGCCTAGGATGCGGAAATATATGGAAATCTCGACTAAGATTTTTTCGATTTATGCAACATTTGTAGCGCCAGAAGACATCCATGTATATTCGGTAGACGAGGTGTTTATTGATGCGACTTCTTATATTCATGCGTATCACGACTCCGCTAGAGAGCTGGCGATGGCCATGGTGAGGAAGGTTTTAGAGGAGACTGGTATTACGGCAACGGTGGGAATCGGAACGAATCTTTATCTTGCCAAAATTGCAATGGATATACTTGCTAAACGGATGGAACCAGATAAGGATGGTGTGAGGATTGCGGAGTTAGACGAAATGAGCTACCGCAAGGAGCTTTGGACCCATGAGCCGTTAATTGATTTTTGGCGGATTGGACCTGGTTATAGTCGTAGACTAAACAAACTTGGGATTCATAATATGGGACAGCTGGCGAGATTTTCTTTGACTGGATCAGATGCTTTATATAAAGAGTTTGGCGTGGCAGCGGAACTTTTGATTGATCATGCTTGGGGATATGAGCCGGTGGAGATTGCAGAAATTAAGAAGTATCGCTCAAGAAATCGTTCGGTTTGTTCTGGACAGGTTCTGTCTAGGCCTTACGAGTTTAAGGAAGCCAGGGTGGTGGCACTTGAGATGGCAGATCAACTTGCTTTAGATATTATGAGGTTAAAATTAGTTTCGGACCAGCTTGTTTTAACGGTTGGTTATGATGTTTCTAGTGCAAAAAACTATGAAGGTAAGTTGGTTTCGGATCGTTATGGGCGCAAAGTGCCAGAGTCGGCACACGGCACAATTAATTTTGTTAATTTCACTGAGTCTTCTAATGTTTTTATGGAAAAAACTGGTGAACTATTTGATAAGATTGTGAAGCCAGATTTATTGATTCGGCGGATGTTTTTGACGGCAAATCACGTCCAGTTTTATCGTGCCAAAAAGCCACTTCGGCAGCTTGATATTTTTACGGATTACGAGAAGAAGAAGGTTGAAGATGCTAGGGAGGTGCGACGACAAGAAGCGATTCTGGATATTAAAAAACGTTATGGTAGAAACGCGATTCTAAGAGGGTTAAACTATGAAGAAGGCGCGACGCAGCGTGAACGAAACAGTCAGGTAGGAGGACACAAGGCATGAATTTTGATGACATTATTGATTTACCGCATTTTCATGCTGATGGAAGGCCGTATATGTCTATGCGTGACCGGGCGGCGCAGTTTATGCCATTTAAAAATCTTAAAGGTTTTGATGAGCTGGTTGATGAAGAAGAGTTTGACATTGAAAAAGGAGCAAATGCCTTGTGGTATGATTTAGACCCCGGTATCAATGATTATTTTGAGGAAGAGATTTATTATAATTAGTCTTGTGATTTATCTGTAATTATGGCATAATATTTTTAGGTAGTTAACAGTACTTTAAACGAGAGGGGGATTAACGGTGTTTTCTTTTGAAATCATCATTTTTGCGGTCATTTTTCTGTTTATTTTGTTTGAAGTGATCTCGGAACTCAGAATTCGCAACGTACTTTATGCCGAAAAATGGCTCACCGTTCTCAACATCTTAGCAATCACAATTTTTGCATTAATATTTGTTGGATTATTCATCTACAATCATCCTTAACTACCTTAGCCGTCTCGTTTGAGACGGTTTTTAATTTTGTGTTATAATTGAAAAAAGGAGTTAATTGAAAAAAGGAGTTTTTATGTTTGATTTGAAAGGACGTGTCGCTGTAGTATCTGGTGCTTCCAGTGGCCTCGGTAAACAAATGTCACTCGCACTGGCCCGCCAAGGTGCTAGCTTAGTCATTTTAGCTCGCCGTTATGAAAGGCTAGAAGAGTTT
Organism: uncultured Candidatus Saccharibacteria bacterium; assembly: GCA_964582425.1. Taxonomy (GTDB): domain Bacteria; phylum Patescibacteriota; class Saccharimonadia; order Saccharimonadales; family Saccharimonadaceae; genus Nanosyncoccus. The sequence goes on along the minus strand of CAZORJ010000006.1, from coordinate 4,038 downwards.
AAGCCGGAGCTTCTTAAAGCTGGCGCAAAGGAAGTGCTGGCGATTAAATGCGATGTCACTTCTACTGACGATATTAATTCAGCTGCCGAACAAGCTGAAAAGAAGTTCGGGAAGGTTGATATTCTTTTGAACTGTGCCGGTTCTTCAAAGGATAAAGGCGTAGTTGAGATGAATGATGAGGAGTGGGATTTTACAATTGCCACCGATCAGACTTCTGTATTTAAGATGACGAGAGCTTTTGCAAAGATTATGCAAAAGAATCATTATGGTCGCATTATTAATATCGCTTCAATGTATGGTTTGGTTGGTAATACTGAAATCCATACGGTTGCTTACCATGCCTCTAAGGGCGCTGTCGTCAACTTTACGCGTGCCGTTGCAGCAGAGCTCGCAACCGACGGTATTACCTGCAATGCGATTTGTCCGGGCTATTTTGAAACTGAATTAACCAAGTCGGTGCTTGATACGGAGAGGTTTCAGGAATTTGCGAAGACTCATGTACCGATGGAACGTTATGGTCGTCCAGGTGAGCTTGATGCGGCTGTGGTGTTCTTGGCCAGCGAAGAGGCTTCATATGTGACGGGTTTAATTATGCCAGTTGATGGTGGATACACCTGTATTTAATAAAGGAGGAATATGTACAAAGGTACGAAGACAGAAGAAAATCTAAAAACGGCTTTTGCGGGCGAGAGCCAGGCTCGTAATAAGTATACTTATTTTGCTTCAAAGGCCAAAAAAGATGGCTATGAGCAAATTGCGGCAATCTTTGAAGAGACGGCTGGTAATGAAAAAGAGCACGCTAAGATGTGGTTTAAGGAGCTAAACGGTGGAGCTGTTCCTTCTACTGTCGATAACTTACGTGCGGCTGCCGAAGGTGAAAACTACGAGTGGACCGATATGTATGCTGAGTTTGCCAAGACCGCTCGTGAAGAAGGTTTTGAGGAATTAGCTAAGAAATTTGAGGCAGTTGGCGAGATCGAAAAGCATCATGAGGAACGTTACCGTGCATTGCTTAAAAACATTGAAGACAGCAAGGTGTTTTCTAAAGATGGCGATGCAATCTGGGTTTGTCGTAACTGTGGCCACATTGTAGTTGGTAAGAAAGCGCCGGAGACTTGCCCGGTTTGTAACCATCCACAGAGCTACTTCGAGATAAAAGCTGAGAATTATTAAAATCTATCCCGCCACTTAGGCGGGATATTTTGTGTTTGATTATTTTTGTGCTATAATAGTCGCATTGCCGACTTAGCTCAGCTGGTAGAGCAACGGTTTTGTAAACCGTAGGTCGTCGGTTCAAGCCCGACAGTCGGCTCCATGAGAAAAAAGCAAGCGAAAAATGCTTGCATTTTTTGTTGCTTTTCCGAATGGAGCATCTATGACGAAGTCACAGTCGGCTCCACAAAAGCCAAGCACTACGTGCTTGTTTTTTTGTGTCGTCGGGCTTCGCCAACGGCTCCTCTTGTGTTATAATATCTCTTATGGATATATTTTTAGGTGTTTTAGGGGTAATCATTGTTATATTATTAATTGTTTTAATTTTCCGGAAACCAGCTGGTGTTTCTACTGACTTTAAATCGATGGAGGAACGCCTTATTCGAATGGAGGGTCAGGTGAAGGAAATTAATCCTTCAATTGATCGTAATTTTCGCGAGAACCGCAAGGAAATTGCTGAAAATCTTGAACGTCTCCAGACTGGTAATGAAAAGAAGCTCGAGGAGATGCGTGAGACTGTTGATGAAAAACTTAAGGCTTCAGTTGAGAAGCGCTTCAATGAGAGTTTTAAATCGATTTCAACACAGCTAACCCAGGTTTATCAAGGTCTCGGTGAAATGAAGAGTATGGCTACTGAAGTCGGCGATCTTAAAAAGGTAATGGAGGGCGTCAAAACTCGTGGTATTTATGGCGAAGTGCAGCTCGGCGCGATTATTGGCGATATGTTGAATAAATCTCAATACGAGGAGAATATTGCTACTAAACCTGGCTCGGTAGATCGCGTGGAGTTTGCGATTAAAATGCCAGGTAAAGAGGATAATGTTTATCTCCCAATTGACTCTAAATTCCCGGTTGAGAATTATTCTCGTCTCATTGCGGCTTACGATGAGGGCGATAAGGCCAAGATTATCACTTACCAAAAAGCACTTGCAAATGACGTGAAGGAACAAGCTAAAAAAATTGCCTCAAAATACATTGAGCCACCGATGACGACGGAGTTTGGAATCATGTTCGTGCCAACGGAATCACTCTATGCTGAAATAATTAGAATTCCTGGTCTTTCAGATGAGATTCGCAAGAAACTAAAGATTACGATTGCTTCTCCTTCTACTCTACCTGTAATGCTAAACGGTCTTGTGATGGGCTTTAGAACACTAGCGATAGAAAAACGCTCGGCGGATGTTTGGCAGACACTTGGTGCCGTGAAGACTCAATTTGGCAAATTTGGTGATTTGCTTGAAGGCGTACAAAAGAAACTCGAAGAATCTGCCAATAAGATTGAGTCAGCCAAGACAACTTCTCGTCAGATTGAACGAAAACTAAAAGACGTTGAGGAATTGCCTGAGACTGAATCGGTTAAGCTGATTGGTGAAGTTTAAAACGTTCTAATCTTTTCGAATGGGAATAATCTAAGTACAACTGGGCCGATAATGCGGCAGTACGGAATTGTTCCGAGTCCATTGCGAGAATCCCAGGAATTGGAGCCCTCACGGTTGTCACCAGATACAAATAATTCGCCTTCCGGTACGGTGATATCAATTTCGCCACTAGTGTATTCCTTTGGACCATCATCTTCGGAATGACGCCATTCAGTATCATAGATGAAACCATCCTCGTGTTCATCATTATAGATTTTCATTGTGCCAGAGCTGACTACCACACGTTCACCTGGAAAGGCGATAACGCGCTTAATAATGTATTGGTCGGCGACGTTTGATGGTACAGAGCAGGTGACTGGGTTTTCAACACCTTCTGCCTTATATTTTTTGACTAGTTCTTCATTTTCATTCATAAAGACGATGATTTGGCCGCGTTCTGGTACGTATTCTTGACCGGTGAAATGAGACCAAGAAACAGCTGCACGATTCACAATAACACGATCGTCATTATGGAGAGTGTTTTCCATACTAACACCTACAACATTATAGGAACGATAGATATAGGTATTTAAAAACAGCGTACCCAGTACGATTGCAATTACAAAACCCGCTAAGCTAAGGATATCTTTAAGTAAAGGATGTTTTTGGAAAAATGTTGGTTTCATGAAAAATATTATAGCACTTTTAAGCTTAAATTAAATAATTTGATATAATATAAGGGTATGGCAGAATTCATATTAGCTAGAAAATCCCGTAATATTGCAAGTAATGTTGTGCATGTAGTCCTTAATATTTTACTAGGTGTTGGCGCAGTGCTTATTACTGTTTTTAGTGCGAGCCCGATTCTTGGTATTCTACTAGTTTTAGTTTCTAAATGGCGTATCTTTGCCGTGAGAAGGCGTTATGTTTGGTTGAACTTTAAGTCTAACCTGGTTGATCTCATTGTTGGTCTTAGTGTGGTGATTCTAACTTATTATGCTGGACACACCTTCCTCTTTGTTGATTTTCTATTGATGGCTATTTATGTTGTCTGGTTACTCTTCATCAAGCCACTTTCGTCTGAAGCAGGGAATCTAGCACAATCTTTAATTGCAGTTTTCTTAGGGATCTCTGCATCTACTATTATGACGGTGAGCCTTGATCCGATTTTCGCAGTATTACTTGCATTCTTAGTTGGTTACTCTGCCAGCCGTCATGTTCTGGTCCAAACTAACAGTGGTGATTTTAAGCTTACTACTTTAGTTTGTGGTTTAGTGTTCGCTGAGGTTGCTTGGATGTGCCATTTTTGGCAGATTATCTATACGTTTGGTGGAACTGGTATCAGAATCCCGCAAGTTGCAATTATTTTAACGATTTTCGCGTTTATTTATAACTATGCAAGACAGGCGATGATTAGATATCAAGATGATTTTAGATTTAGCCATATTCTTGGGCCGGTTTTATTCGG
>CAZORJ010000005.1:2703-18097 GCA_964582425.1 uncultured Candidatus Saccharibacteria bacterium | reverse complement strand
TTAACGCGGATGTTACTCATTGTTTATTTTCCCTAATGTATGACCTTTATGGTTAAATTATAACAACAGGTGAGGATGCAAGGAAGACTTGAAATGTATCGGAAATATTATGTAGTATGGCTGTGTCAGTTGTGTCACTTTGTGCCAAATGTGTCAGTTGCGTCAGTTTGTGTCAAAAGGCTACGCATGAGCTATAAGTCCTGAGCAGATGGCATCATAATTGCGTCACGATGACATTTTTGTTGCAAAATTATCCAGCGACTCGCGCTACGCGAACGAGTCTTGCCGCCCCTGCCATTTTTATTTCTTGTTTTCTATACTGGCTTTAATAAACGACGTAAATAGCGGGTGCGCGTGGGTTGGGCGAGATTTAAATTCCGGATGAAATTGACTTGCAATAAAGTGGGGATGCTTTGGCAGTTCGATGATTTCAACGAGGTTTGCTTCTTCATTAATGCCCGAGAATACCATGCCATTTAATTCGAGTAATTCCTTATACTCATTATTAAACTCATAGCGATGGCGATGGCGCTCGTAGATTTTATCCTTTTTATAATCTTCATAGGCCAAGGTGCCTTTTTTCAAAGTACACTCATAATTACCAAGGCGCAGGGTGCCGCCCTTATTGATAATTGACTTCTGATCGGCCATTAAATCAATAATTGGGTTTTTGGTCAACGGATTAAACTCGGTAGAATTTGCATCCTTTAAATGGCAAACATTTCTAGCGAATTCAATTACAGCTAGTTGCATGCCAAGACATATACCCAGAAATGGGACATTGTTTGTTCTGGCATAATTTATGGCTTTGATTTTACCTTCAATCCCACGGCTACCAAAGCCACCTGGAACTAGGATGCCGTCGGCCTTCTTTAATCTTTCTTTAACACTGATATTATCTTTTTCTAGAGTTTCGGAGTCAACCCAATCAATATTCACTTTTTTATTAAACACATATCCCGCGTGAATTAAGGATTCATGCACAGATAAATAAGCATCGTGCAGTTCGACGTATTTACCAACTAAAGCAATATTGACTTCGCCTTTAAGGTTTTTTACCGTTTCAATTAAATCGGTCCAGTATTTTAGTTCTGCGCGCTTGGTCGGTAGGCCGAATTGTTTCAAGATGATTTCGTCAAAATGTTGCGCGTGATAATTCATTGGAATTTCGTAAATATTATCAACGTCTACTGAGTCAATAATATTTTCTTTTGGCACGGAGCAGAAAAGGGAAAGTTTATCTTTTAGTTTTTCTTCAGAGGCATATGGCACGCGAATTACTAAGGCGTTTGGTGTAATACCCATGTTTCTTAAATCTTTTACACTGTTTTGGGTTGGTTTAGTTTTGAGCTCACCGGAACCAAAGATGAGTGGCACAAGGGAACAGTGCACGAAGAAAGTATTTCTTTGTCCGAGTTCGTATTGAATTTGTCGTAAAGCCTCAATAAACGGTTGGCTTTCAATATCACCGACTGTGCCGCCAATTTCGGTAATTACGATATCGGCCTTACTGGACTTTCCAGCTTCAAAGACTTTGTTTTTAATTTCATTGGTAATGTGAGGAATCATTTGGACGGTCGAGCCAAGATATTCGCCGCGACGTTCTTTTTCAATCACGCTGCTATAGACTTTGCCACTCGTAATGTTTTAGCTGTAGTTCAATTCTTCGTCAATGAACCTTTCGTAATGGCCAAGGTCAAGATCAGTTTCGCAACCATCATAAGTAACATATACTTCGCCGTGCTGAATTGGGTTCATTGTGCCAGGATCAACATTAAAGTAGGGATCAAACTTCTGCATGAAGACTTTGTAGCCCCTTGATTTTAAAAGAAGGGCTATCGACGATGCTGTGATACCCTTTCCTAAACCTGATACTACCCCACCTGTTACAAAGACGTACTTCGTCATTTCTTTATCCCTCTCTTTACCATTTTTTCATTATAACATGTTATTATTATGGTATGGACACAAATTCACCGCCGGTGGCACCAAAACCACGACGCAGGTGGGGCAGCACGATTCTTTCAATTCTTTTAACTATTGTTTGCTTATTCATTATCGGTCTTTTTACAGCTTCAAAAACCCTAGACGAACATTTAGACGAGAAACCTGAGGGAACTGCAGATAGTTTTTGTGCCACACTCGATGAAGAAGCCCCGATGATTACTCTAAATGGTGCTCCTTTTGTAACCGTAAAGGTTGGCAGCGATTTCGATGATGAAGGCGCGATTGCAGATGATAGTTGCGAGGCGGTAGAAGTCTTAGCTTCGGGCACAGTTGACACGACTAAGGTGGGTACTTATAAAATAACTTACACGTCAACTGATAGTCTTGCAAATAAAAGTACAGCCGAACGAACTGTTAGGGTAGTTCCTAAATTTCATGGCACGATTTATTTAACCTTTGACGATGGTCCTGGGATCTATACCAATCAACTGCTTGATGTCTTAAAGAAATATAATGTTAAGGCCACTTTCTTTGTGACTGGCGGTGGCGACGATGCAATTATAAAAAGAGAATATGATGAGGGCCACGCAATTGGTCTTCACACCTTGTCTCATAATTATGCCTATATATACCAGAACACGGATAATTTCTTTGCTGATTTATACGCCGTGCAGGAACGCGTAAAGAAGATTACGGGTTATACTTCAATGCTAATGCGTTTTCCGGGTGGCAGTTCAAATACAGTTAGTTATCGATATGATGGCAGATCTAGAATTATGACTAGACTGGCAAACGAAGTAACAGCTAGAGGTTTTACTTATTTCGACTGGAATATTTCATCTGGTGATGCCGGTGAGGTGTATACTGCTGATGCGGTTTATAACCGTGTGGTCTATGCATTAAAAGAATATGGCGATTCCGTTGTGTTGCAACATGATGTAAAAAGTTTTTCAGTGGATGCGGTTGAACGGATCATTAAGTTTGGTCTAGACAATGGATATGAGTTTAAAAAACTTGATGCTTCTTCACCAACTGCGCATCACAGAATTAACAATTAGTAGTATAATTTAAAATATGGAACTAGATTTTAATGCTGTAGAAAAAACTAGGATAGCTTATCACGATAAGCTCGTACATCATTGGATAATTGTTGGTATCATTAGTGGTATTTTACTCATCTTAGCGATACCTTTTGAATTCTTTGCCGGATTCTTTATTGCGTTTTTTGCTTTTACTTTTGGTGCCGTGATTATTGCTTTTACTACCAGAAAGGAAGCTGAAGCATATCGCACCGCCTACAAATCTTATTTCATCGAAAAAAACTTGGCGAGTATTTTTACTGGTCTAAAGTATCAGCATAATGTTGGGCTTAACCGCGATATGCTACGAGCAACTGGTATGGTTTATACTGGTGACGTTTATGCTTCAAACGATCTTGCCCAAGCCAACTATAAAGGTGTGAATTTTGTTCAGGCTGACGTACATATCCAAACTGAGCACACTGATTCCGACGGCAATACCACATACGTAACAATCTTTAAGGGTCGCTACATGGTATTCGAATTCCCAAAGAAGTTCAGCTTTAAACTAGAACTTATCGGTAAGAGATTTGGTAGTTCAGCTAGAGTACCAGGCAAGAACCAAACTACTGGTCGTAAAATGGAAAAGCTTAAGACTGAATCCGGTGACTTTAATAGCATCTTTAAGATTTACGCCGAAGATGGTTTTGAGGCCTTCTACCTACTTGATCCGGCCTTTATGGAGAAAATCCAAAAGATTAGCGATACTTACAAGAACCGCGTTTTATTTGGTTTCTTAAACAATACGCTCCTAATTGGTCTTAACAATGGCAAAGACTCCTTTGAACCGCCAAAGTCTTCAAAACCAATTGATGAAAAAGCTGAGACCGAGAAGGTTTCTGAAGAAATCCGTGTTATCACTGACTTCGTTGATTCGTTAAGTCTAGATAGAAAACTCTTTGTAAATAACTAATTTTGCATTTACTTTATATCTTGTGCTACAATAGAGTTATTATGGAAGGTAAAAAATCTAAATCACGCGCGCTTCTGGTTTTCGGTGCACCCTGTAGCGGCAAAACTACTTTTGCGATGAAATTCGCAAACAAATACAGCTTGGCATATTATGATTTGGACGATATTGCTAAGAAGCACGATTTTTCTCGCGAGACCATTTTAACTATTCTAGAACTCATCGCGAATACTCGTCATACGGTTATTATCGAGGGTGGTTTGGATACGGAAAAATTCCGTCAAGAGATAAAACACGTATTTATGATGGCAGGCTACGAAGTCAGTTTGATTTGGATACAAACGGATATTGCCACAATTAGAAACCGCATGAAGGTTCGCTATAAATCTGTCACTAAGGCTAAAAATGCCTATAATGAAGCCGTGGAAAAGCTCGAGGCTCCTTCCGTCTTAGAGCGCCCGATAATCCTTTCGGGTAAACATACTTTTGAAACCCAAACTAAACACGCGATTGCTGGTTTGGCTGATGTTATTAAATGATCCTGAATTTGGTGAAGTAAAAGTTAGACGAAACGCACTTGCGCGGTCGGTACGTTTTTCGATTGATACGTCTGGTCGTTTACAAATGAGTGTACCTAAATATACTTCGGAATTTTTAGCTAAGCGTTTTTTAAATTCAAACCGTGAAATGATTCGCGAGAAGTTGCCTTTAAAGGATCCGAAGGAACAGCGAGCGAGAGATTATCAAAAGAAGCTTTTAATGAAAAAAGCCAAAGAATACCTGCCTTATAGATTGGCATTCTATGCAAAGATGTATGGCTATACTTACGCGGAGTGTAAATTAAAACATGCAAACACAAGGTGGGGCAGTTGCACAACTAAACGTGTGATTACTCTTAATATCGGTTTAATGAAGCTACCTGAACCGCTGCGTGATTATGTAATTATTCATGAGCTTGCACATTTAAACCATCCTGATCATTCTAAAGCATTTTGGGCTGAGGTAGCATCGCATGATAAAAACTACAAGAATCATGACAAAAAATTAAAAATGTTTAATCCTGGCGTTTAAATTATTTAATCGTAACGGTGGTGCCAAAACCGACGCGGGACTTTACTTCTACGTGCTCAGTAGTCAGTAGTTCACAAGTGGTTTTTGAAAGAATAGTACCATTATCTGTGACAATGACTTTGCCTGGACGAACAGTAATAACAATACGGCCATTACTCTTAGTACGATTTACGGCTGAACGAACGGTTTTGTCAATATCGCGCTCGATGCGTTCTTTTTCGCGAATTGTAAGCGTAGTATCCGGAAAATCAACATCAAGCGTAATTCCGAGTTTTTTAACAATCGGTAAGTACTTTAGATAGATTCTATTGATAACTTCGGATATACGTTCCATTAATGGAATTATAACACGATTTTAAACACTTATGCTATAATGGTTTAAAAGGAGGTCTGTGGAGCTAAGGCGTTCGCGGGATATTCGAAAGCTGATTATTGTTACTTATTTTTCGTTGTTTTTGATTTATTTATTTGTTGGGTTTTTACCCGTCGATGCGACAGACTATAATATTTCTGCCAGGGTGAGTATTCCTTCAATTGATTTAATGTCTGACGTCACTACGCTTGAGGTAGAAAACCGTTCGTTAAAGACTCCCGATACAATTGTTGGCAGCTATTCAAACGCCAACAATAAGACGCTATTAATTGGCCATGCATCTACCGTATTCCATGATCTGAGTAAAGTGTCGGTTGGTGACGCGATTTGGTTCGATGGGCATGGCTATGTAGTTTCCGAAAGAGGCGTTTACGCCAAAAGGGATATTCGGATGGAAGATGTTTTAAAGACTGAAACAGAAGATACGCTCGTAATCATGACTTGTGCTGGTGAAGATTTAGGTGGTGGCGATGCCACTCACCGACTTATTTTGACCGCGAAAGCCGTATAGCAAAACCACCGCCAGAAGCCATATAAATATCAATTGATTCGTTTTTGCTGACATTTCTAGTATTAATATTGTGACCAAACTGATTATCGCGGTAGTGTGCATCATCTGAATCCTGATAAATTTCGGCAAAGTAGGCACCATCATCAAGAAAACTCAAACCAATATTTACACGTCTCGCAGTTTCGTCAGTGACGCCACCAATATACCAATCGCCATTTTTGGCTTTTCTAGCTACTACGTAATACTCACCAATTTCGCCGGCTAGTGGCACGGTTTTTTCAAAATCAGTCGGCACATCACGGATGAATTTAATTAGGTCAGGGAAGCGTTCTTCATAAATATATGGACGGTCGGCAGCCATAGCCATACCTGAATAGATTGTAATAAAATAGGCAATCTGGCGAGTTAAGGTTGTAGACATACGCTTAACGCTGTTCGCGAGATCTAGAATACCAACTGTATAATCCATACCGCCAGAAAGTAATCTGGTATATGGTAGGTAGCAGGCGTGTGATGGCGAAATTGCTCCGCCTTCGTATTCCTGACCACGTGCGCCTTCGCGCGATAATAAGTTTGGCCAGGTTCTTTCAATGCCAGTGCCTTTGATTGGCTCATGGATATCGAGACAAATGTGTTTTCTCGCGGCCAGTTCAACCGTCTTTTGATAATGATTGACACCAACTTGAGAATGATGATACTCACGACGACCGTGGATGAGAATTTGGCTACCGGCATAGCCAGTTTTAATATAGTGAACATTGTTGGCGGCATAGAAATTATAGGCATCTTCAAGTTGTTTTTCATAGTTATCAACAAAACCGACCGTTTCGTGATGGCCAACGATTTCAATACCTTTGGCGTGAGCATAACGTGCGACTTCCGGTAAATCAAAATCTGGGGTCGACCTTGTGAAACTATTATTAACACCGTTTTCGAGCCAGTCGCCCTCCCAGCCGTCATTCCATCCTTCAATCAGGACGCCACTGACCCCCAATCTAATTGCCGAATCTATATATTCCTTGGTGTGTTGCGTGGTCGCACCGTGGCGCTCGCCTGGCGCCCAGGTCCATTCGCCGACATACATTGCCCACCAGATGCCAATAAACTTGATGGTTTTGACCCACGAGAAATCGTGCTTGGGTGGATCGTTCAGACAATACATTATGCGATTTGTAGTAAGCTCAATGGCGGAATCTGCAATCATCACAAGTCGCCACGGCGTTTCAAATGGTAGGGAAAGATGTGCTTTGGTGCCATCTGATAGCGGTGTAATATCGGCTTTCAATTTTTTATCATCACCAAGCTTAATAGTCATCGACCCGTAGTTATAAAGAGCTGCTTCGTGAATAGAAACATAATAGCCATTAGGCGTTTTCATGGTTAATGGCGTGTGAACCGAATGAGTTAAATCATATACTGAGGCTTTTTCGTAATTGTATTCATACCGATCTGGTTGATAGGCTGGAATTTTCCAAGCAGTAGTGTTTAGATCAAAATTAAACTGTGTTAGTTCATCCGCGATGGAAATCTGTTGGAACTTTGGTTGTGGCGGAATCTCATAGCGGAACGCCACTGCATCGTTAAAAACGCGGAACCTAATCGTAAAGATACGACGCGGGTCTTTGCTTTCATTGAGATAAACTGCAGTTTCGCGGTAGTGATTCTTGATGATTCGGTCTTCACCCCATAGCATCTCAAATTCTTCATCATGATTTCGGCTAACAAAGCGAACTACTTTTAAGTTTTGGCCAAGTGACGGTTCACCACAGATTTCAAAGCCTAGTTTAGAAACGCCGATCAATGGTTTATTGTCGCGCTCGACTTTATAAAAAAGCTGGCCGCTTTTGACAATTACGGTACACTTATTCCTGCCATTTGGGGAGACAATCTCCTTTTCAGTATCGCTACTACCGAACCAGCTTGCCCACTTAAACATACTATTCATTATATCATATGTGTTATAATTAAAACATGGTTGGGAAGCATAAAAAACGTTCAAGTTTTAAGAGATTTCTTTTAACATTATTTGGTTTTATTATCGTCGGTGCTGGAGTTTTCTTTGGCGTACAATACTTTACTAAAACCGGTATTTTTAGGATTCCTGGCGTTGTATATTATGACGAGTCATTAAGTGAAGGCGAAAAGGAATTACTCGCGACCATATTCACCGATGAAATTGATCTTGATAAGGATGTAACAATCTCCGCTCGTAATGAATTAAAACTCCCAGAGCTATCAGAAGGTGAGTTCCTTTATTCAATCAGAGTTCCTGTTACGGATTTTTATGAATTTTCCGTTGATAATGTGAACGCTGAGACTGCCGATGATTTACTAAACGACAAGAGTTTTTCAATTATTGATTTGGATAATCTTAATGATAAGAAAAGGCTACTTAAAGTTAACAATAAATATTATCTCGATACTTTTGATGAGGGTGCGATTTTTAGAATTATAACTTTTGATTCAAAAAAGTACGCAGAAGAAATCGAACCATTGGTCAGTGAAGCGATGACAAAGGAGTTTCCTTCAAAAGAAACCGTACTGACTTTTGCGCAGACTGGCGTTACGGCTCTTTCTCGTGGGATGAACGCAAAACTATATAGCGTAGGTGATGCTACTTATTTTGCGGCCAATATTGGTGATTTTCTTTCCAGCTTTGATATTACGCATACATCAAATGAGTCTTCATTCACTGATTACGCCAATACTCGTAATATTTGTTCGGATAAGCGATTTATTAATACCCTCACCGCAATTGGCCTGGATGTCGTAGAACTTACTGGTAATCACAATATGGACTGTGGTGACCAGGCGGCAATTGATACAGTCGAAACCTATCTAAACAACGGTATCAAAATTGTAGGCGGTGGCCGTTCGGCGGAAGAAGCCTTCGTGCCGCTAGAACTGTATAAGAAGGGAAATAAGATCACCATGATTGCTTATAACCTTTCTACGGGCGGTGCTACCTATGATTCAACTCCTGGCGCAAACCAATACTATGAGGAAGTTGCTGAAAGACAAATCCGTGAAGCCAAAAACGCCGGATTGTTTGTGATTGTGGATGTTCAGTATTACGAATGCAATGCCTATGCTTCAACCTACGAAGATACGACTTGCGACTACGCTAATTCGGCTGCTGGAGACCAGGTTGGTCTCTTTAGACATTTAATCGATCTCGGCGCTGATGTGGTGGTAGGTACTTCCGCGCACCAAACGCAGACTTTTGAGGTGTACGGAAATGGCGTGATTTATTATGGACTTGGTAATTTGTTCTTTGACCAAGTTTGGTGGCCTGGTACGACTAGAAGCATCGTGTTGTCACACTATTTCTATAAGAGTAAATTGCTTCAAACTAAGTTGGTGCCTACGGTTTATGGCGACGAAATGCAACCAAGATTAATGGATAAGGAGACTACAGTATGGTTTCTAAACAGGCTGGCAAGCGTTCATCCTTAAAAAACTTTTTATTAATATTTATTCTATTTGCAATAGTTGCAGCATTTACTACTTTAGTGATTTATGTTTTCGTGAATTATATCCCAAAGAAGGAGCAGGAGGCACCGGTGGTTGAGCCAGAACCGGAACCAGAGCCGGAACCTGAACCCGAACCAGTAATTCCGGAGATTAACTTCCAACCGACCGTTGATACCTGGGTTAATTCAGTTGGCGGGAATAAGGGTGTGATAATTTATGATCTTGATTTAGATAAAGTGGTAGGATCATATAATGCAGATGCTAAATTTGCTACCGCTTCGTTATATAAGCTATTTGTTGTATATCATGGCTACCGATTACTCCAGAACGGCTCTTGGGACCGAGACACCGTAGTAAACTGGCGCGGTAACACTGTAATTGAATGTCTTGATGAGGCTATTCGTTCATCCGATTCTAGTTGCGCTGAGCCACTTTGGGCACTGATTGGCCACGACCATTTGGATAACGTGGTGATTTACGAGCTCGGCATTAAATCTGTAATTGTATCAAATCTTAGTGCTACAGCTACCGAAATTAAAGATATTATGAAAATCTTTTATGAGCACAAGGAAATTACTGATAAGAACTTGATCGCTATCATGAAAGACTCCTTCTTGAACCAACCAACTACTACATATAACTGGCGACAAGGGCTACCGAGCGGCTTTTCGGCTGCAGCTAATGTTTATAATAAGGTCGGCTGGAATTATAGCCCAGACGCGAGAGCTTGGACGATTTATGACGATGCTGCTATTGTTGAATTCCCAGAAGAGAATCGCCATTTTATTGTAGTAGTGATGTCCGGTTACATTCCGTATCAACAAATCTCTCGTTTTGGTTCAGAGTTCGAGGCGGCTTATCACGCTGGAATTAGCGCCGCATCATCGGCGGCATCTGGCCAGGCTGATTCTGAATAGAACTATTACCAATTGTTGTTACGACACTACTGATAGTGAATGATTCGTATGCTGAACCATTAATATAGATTGTATATTTTTCACCCTTGTTAAAATCATTGGTACCGACTGACATATGATTAAAGGATTTAGCCGACTTATGGCTTATTATAGTATTGCCGGAGGAGTCTTTGATTGTAACCGTTGTTCCAGCTTTTTGAGCGGAGGTAAAGTAAATACTGGCGTTATAGGTGCTTGAATTTGACCCTAAGCTTTCGGCCATACCACTAGCGCCAACTGCAACTACCGTTCCGCCGTTCATAGTAATTCCGGCGCCGGAATCTAGTGCACCATTACCATTATTAGTTGGCCCATCTACTAAAACGGTACCTCCATTGAAAGTTAGATAACCGTTGCTATCTAGACCATCACCAGACGCGTTGATATATACCGTGCCGCCATTTATAGTTAACATACAGCTAGTATCGGCATCAAAGACGCCAGCGCCTGGACGATTGTTGGCGGATCCATCACTACCACCGCCAGCATTCATACCATCGTCTGACGCGACTACCGAGATATTACCACCATTTATCGTGATAACCTGCGCTTCAACACCTTCATAACTTTTGTTAATTGCAATACTGCCACCATCAATAATGATTTCTTTATCGGCATGAATACCATCATCGCCGGAATTAATCTTGATATCGCCATCAACAACCCCAACATATTTGTTTGAGTGAAGGGAGTCGTCTTTTGAAGTTATATCTAGATTACCACCATAAACCAGCACGCTATTGATAGCCTTAATTCCTTTGGCGCCAGCACTAATCTTAATGCTACCTTTTTCTATGAGAACAAAACCTTTTCCGGCGGTTGTTTCATTATTCGATTTAATGCCATCAGTTAGTGCGGTAATATCAATATCCCCGTCCAAAATATAGACAGAGTCTTTACCACGAATCCCGTCGTCTTTTGCGTTAATAATGTATTTACCGCCATTTATCTTGAGATCGTCTTTCGATACAATACCGTCTTCGTGGTTAGCAGTGAGCTTTAAAGCGCCTTCACCAGCGAACGTTAAGTCAGCCTTTGAATAGATGGCGCCTTTAACATCTTCATTAATATCGCTTGAATAGGTAGTTCCATCTTCCAATACGTTTTCTCCTACAAGTTCTATTACCAGATCGTCTGCATTGTAACAAGCAATGGCTGGGCCAGACGAGTTTCTGATTGTGATATTATCAAGAATTAGTCTTACAACACCATCACCAGCATTAATAATGATTAATCCGTTCTCAATTGTGCCAGTTAGATGATAAGTACCGGACTGGCCAATCGTGTAAGTTTCTTTTAGCTCAACATCGTACTTATTATACTTATCCCAGTTGATTTTTAAGTCGCCATTGTCGGTAGAAATGTTGTTCTCGATTTTTCCGCTATTAGTCTTTTCGTGAATTAGATTAATCACCGTAGTGGATGTTAATACGGCGATTAGAACGATAATGATTATTATCCAGCTTTTATCTATCTGTTTTTTCATTAAATCTCCTCTTCGCAACACGGCTCAGAAAGAAGAACTTTTAGATTCATATTTTTAACACGGATTTCATCAAGGAATTCTTTTTCTTTTACGCCGTGTTTTAATTTCACGTCATAAGTCAGTTTATAGAGGCTTCCCATATTCATGGTTTTCATCCGCACGAGATGGTAACGAGATGTGTATTTTTTGAACACGTCGGCAAATACTTCTTCATAGTCTAAGTCTTCCGGAATGGTAACCTTCAGCACGCGCTCGTGGCGATCTGGCTCTAGAAATTTAGTATAACTAAACAAAACGATTGCAACTACTGCGATAGCCGTGATTACTGTACCAAACAGCACGTGACCCATGCCACAAGCAAGGCCAATCATCATTGCAAAGAAAACTGCAAGGAGGTCTTTTGCGCGACCTTGCAGGGAACGAAAGCGAATGAGCGAAAAGGCACCAAGAATAGCAATGGATGTACCTAGATTACCATTTATCATTATCATCACGGCCATGACGAGTAGCGGTAATACTGCCAATGTGATTAGAAAACTCTTAGTGGTTTGTGAAGTTTTCATATGAGTGATAGCTAGCACCAAACCCAGACCAAGCGCAACCGCTGCCGAGATTAATGCTGTAGTGATTTCTAGTCCGGTCGTACTAGCGTCGAATATACTATTAAACATTTTGCTCCTTTCTTAGTAATTCGTATACTTTTCCAATTTTCGAAAACCGCTGCGGGTAAACGTGTTCATTCGATAATGCGTTAACTAACCATAGTGGATAACTACCTAGTGCTTTAATCTCCATGATGATGTTTTTGTCGTCGCTAAGCGCACGTTTATCTTTTGAATTCTTTGTAAATCTTAAATTGCGGTTGCGATATTTTAGGTCTGTATCAAACGTAATCCTCAAATTGTTATCGCCCTTATAACTTTCACGTTTGTAATAAACCAGTATTTTAGGTTTTAAATTAAAATGCTTAATAAAGTATTCTATTTCGCGCGCAATTTGGGTGTCGGCTGGTGTTTCGATTTTGCGTTTGGCAATCTCCACAAAACTCGCCTTCTTTTTTACAAAGTCACCATAGTCTTTTTTAGTAACTAGTACGCGCCGTTTATAACCCACGTTGTAATCTTTACCGAGCATTTTAGTTTTGATTTCAAAGAAAACTTTGTCATAACCTTCGTAAGATCTGGCTCGCAGTTTTTCTTTAAAGATTGGATGATCAATTGATTGAATGATTAAGTCATAATTATCTGTATCAAAATAGATATTCAAGACTCCGGACTTGTGATAACCGTCCTTTTTCATATTCTTTTTGATGATTTTAAGAAGTTCTTTTTTCTGATTCTTATTTATCAGATACTTCTTTTCAACCCTATCAAATGTCTTTTCATCCATGTATTTATATTAAATCACAAACCTTAAAAAAAATTAAAATCTTATGCTTTTTAAGTTTTGATATTTTCGAGCTGTGCTATTATAGAGGTATGAGAATATTATATGTTGAAGACGAACAATTTTTAGCCGAAGCAGTTATCCACCTGCTAAAGAAAGAAAAAATCATGGTGGACCACGCCGATAATGGTGAAGACGGTTTGCACCTTGCTTTGAAACCAAACTACGACTGTATTGTACTGGATATTATGCTACCAAAAATGTCTGGTCTTGATATTTTAAAGATTGCTAGGGCACGTGGCGTTAAAACGCCAATCATTATGCTTTCTGCTTTGAATGAAGTGGAAGATAAAATTCGTGGACTTGAATCTGGTGCTGATGACTATTTAGCTAAGCCTTTTAAAGTTACTGAATTGATTGCGCGCATTAATGCATTGACTCGTCGTCCTCCTTTAATGGAGCAAAGGAAAATTAAATTCAAGGATTTAACTTTTGATCCAACCAATCGTACATTAAACGGAGAGCCTTTAACTGATAAGGAAGCTGAGATTCTTCAGATGTTGCTTAAGTCTCCAAATACTGCTGTCACTAAGGCCCAGATTCTCGCGCATGTTTGGGGGCCGGATGCAGAACTAGAAGAGAACTATGTCGAAGTCTATATGAGTTATCTTAGGAAGAAGATTAAAAAGATCGGCTCGAAAGTAACAATTAATACCATTCGTGGTCTAGGATATAAGTTTAATGTTTAAAAAACTTCGTAATAAACTAATTTTGATTAATCTTGGTATTACTTCGATCGTAATCGTGATTGCATTTAGTTTAATTTATGTTTATTCGACCCGTTCCGCCGAATTTCGACCACCAATGATGGGAGTAGAGGTGGAAATGGAAGTAGATGCCGAAGCTAGTAAGTTGTTCGATGTTTGGGTTAAAAATGAACGTCAAGCAGCGGCGCAAAACCTTTTACTTACTCTAATTGTTTCCGGAATTGCTATTGAATTTGCAGTGGCGCTGGTATCCTATTATTTAGCCGAGGAGGCCATTAGACCAATCAAAGACGCCTATGAATCACAGAAAGTATTTATTGCGAATGCTTCACACGAGATAAAAACTCCACTGGCTGCGATTTCGGCTAATCTTGAAGCAGCCGATATTAAAAATAATCGCTGGATTAATAACGTTGCTAAAGAAACCGAGAAGCTAACGGCTCTTAATTCGGAATTACTCACGCTGGCTAGAACCGACTTAGTTAAGAATGTTTCATCGGACGACGCTGACCTAAAAGCTGTTATATCAAAACAGATTGAAAGCTTTGAGCCTAGATTGAAGGACATTTCATTTAAGAAAGAGATTAAAACTACCGAAAAGATTAAGATAAATGGCGCTGACTTTTCGCAAATTTTTGGAGTACTGATGGATAATGCTATTAAATATTGCGATAAGTCTATTAGTTTATTCGTTTCGGAACACGAATTGAAAATTACAAATGATGGCGCGACCATTAATAAAGATTCTTTGCCACATATCTTTGACCGCTTCTACCAGGTGGATAAGAATTCCGAAGGTGTGGGACTTGGGCTTTCAATTGCTAAATCTTTAGCTGATCGAAACCATTGGGACTTAAGCGTTAAATCTGATAGTAAAACTACATTTTCTTTGAAATACTAGTGTTTAATTAACATCCCTTTTATGCTAATATATTAATATATGTTAGAGTTGCGAGGTGTGACGAAAGTCTATGTGACTGGCGGTATTAAGCGCACAGTACTTAACGATGTGAACGTCAATTTTCGCGTCTCTGAATTTGCGGCAATTCTTGGGCCGTCCGGCTCTGGTAAGACTACGCTTCTTAATATTATTGGTGGTCTCGATCATTACACAACCGGCGATTTAATTATTAATGAAAAAAGTACCAAGAAATTTCGTGATAAAGATTGGGATAGTTACCGCAATCACCGCATTGGCTTCGTATTCCAGAGTTACAACTTAATTCCACATCAAACCGTACTTCAAAACGTGCGACTAGCACTCACACTTTCTGGTATCTCAAAAAGGGAATCAATCGTCCGTGCGAAGAAAGCATTAAAGGATGTTGGGCTGTCTGAACATATTGATAAAAAACCGGCGCAATTATCCGGTGGACAAATGCAACGCGTGGCAATTGCGCGCGCGTTGGCGATGGATCCGCACGTCATGTTATT
>CAZORJ010000005.1:0-2693 GCA_964582425.1 uncultured Candidatus Saccharibacteria bacterium | reverse complement strand
CGCGTGCACTCGTGAACAATCCGGACATTCTACTAGCAGACGAGCCAACCGGCGCTTTGGATTCTGAGACCAGTATCCAAATTATGGAACTATTGAAAGAAATCGCCAAGGATAAGCTTGTAATTATGGTTACTCATAACCCGGAGCTGGCTGATAAATACGCCACCAGAATTATTAAGTTAAAAGATGGCAAAATTACGTCCGATTCAAATAAATATGACGGCAAGATTAAAACCGACTTGGACGCTTTGAACGCTGGTAAAAAGAGTAAAAAAACCAAAATGTCGTTCTTCACGGCCCTTTCATTGTCACTCAAGAATCTATTAACCAAAAAGGCGCGCACAATCCTAGTTGCCGTAGCGGGTTCAATTGGCATTATCGGCATCGCTCTAATTTCGGCCGTATCCACTGGCTTCCAGAATTACATTGACCATATTGAAGAAACTACTTTAACTTCCTATCCACTAATTATTTCTAAAGAATCGGCTGATATCACCGGGATGTTGCTTAGCTTGACCGGTGGGGCTGAGACCGGCACAGAAGGCGACTTTGTTGATGAGAATCGTCTATTAACCTCAATGCTTGGTAGCGTGTCAATGAATGATTTGAAGAGTTTTCAGAATCATCTTGATAAACATGAGCCAGAAATTAGGGATGATTTACGTGCGATTAATTATACTTATAATGTTGACCCGCCGATTTATACAATTGATGCGACTAATAAGCCGGCAAAACTCAATCCAAATAGTTTATTTGCCACCTTTTACGGTGGTAGCACTATTATGAGTTCTTATTCAAATCTAACTTCAATTTATGAACAACATACGATTGAAGTGATGAAAGACACTACAAGACTTCTGACTGGCCGTTATCCGGAAAAGTACAATGAAATGATTATTGTTTTAACGAATCCGCATGAGATTTCGGATCTTCTCACTTACTCGCTTGGCTACCACGATACGAGCGAACTTGGTACGCTATTTACCAGCGCAATGAGTGGCGAAAGTGTAGAGATTGAAGGTGATCCACTTAAGTTAACTTATGAAGAATTAATGTCTAAAGAATATAAACTGATTTATCCATTTGATTTATATAAATACAACTCAAAATATGAAGTTTACGAAGATATGAGCGAAGACATAGACTATATTAAAAAACTATATAATTCAGCGGAAACTTTGAAAATTGTAGGAATCGTAAAGCCACGTGATGATATGTCAATCATGAATAGTGGTGTAATATATCTTCCTGAACTCGTTACCCACATTATTGATAAAGCCAGTGAGTCGGAAATCGTAAAAAAACAGCTAGCGAATCCAGAGATTGACGTTTTTTCTAATACTAAATTCGGCGAAAAGAGTAATGATTTTAATTTCTCGTTTTCTGACCTAGTGTCGGTTGATTCAGACAAACTCGCCAAGGCGTTTAATGTTAATATTGACCAAAACATGGTATCTGCCAAAACCATGGATTATATGAATCAAATATCTGAATCAATTGATGGCGACGCGAGACCAATTCGTAAAGAGCTTGACGACAAGGTGACCGAACTTGGTCCGGAGCTTGCGATGTATATCGCAGGGAAGAGTACTGAGGAAGACTTTGATATGGCCAAGGTACCAGAATATATTGATGAGTTTGTTGCGACTAAAGATTTTTCAGAATTTGAAACTAAATACTTAATCCCGGCCGATAGCTTTGCGCAAGTATTTAGTGGGGTGTTAAAGCTCGGCTTCGCGGGCGGACAAGAAGATTTGATTAATAAAACATTGGATGAATTTTCAATCGCGATTTTGGAAGTCAAAATGAAGAGCGAGATTCTTACAAAGGTTGGGGAATTATCGTCATATCTGACCAGCAGTTTCGCTAATGCATTTTCAATTGACGAATCGGCGTTCCTTGACTGTTTTACTTTAAACTTCACCGAGGACGAACTCGCGCGTGTGGTCACGGCGATGTTTACTAAGAGTGAGTCCACGCTTGACGCAAATCTCTCTGCGATGGGCTATCAAAAGCTAGACGATCCAACTTATATGCAGTTCTACTTTAATAGTTTTGATGGTAAAACGCATTTTGTAAACTTTATTGATGACTATAATGAGTTCGTGAAATCTTCTGGACAAGAAGAGAAGGAAATTAAATATACGGATATTACGGGCGTGTTGATGTCTAGCGTTAAAACCATCGTAGACGCAGTATCCTACGTATTGATTGCCTTTGTCTCAATTTCATTGGTAGTTAGTTCAATTATGATAGGCGTGATTACCTATATTTCAGTGTATGAGCGTACCAAGGAAATCGGAATCTTGCGTGCAATTGGTGCAAGTAAGCACAATATTTCTAACATCTTTAATGCCGAGACTGTTATCATTGGATTCTTGTCTGGACTATTCGGTATCGGGATATCATATTTATTAATACCGATTATTAACGCCATCCTTCATTATTACACTGGCGATATACCGCTTTCGGCGTCGCTCGCTTATACAACGGCGCTGGGTTTAATTGCGCTTAGCGTGGTGTTAACTTTGATTGGCGGATTGATTCCAGCCCGTTCGGCCTCCAAGAAAGATCCGGTTGAAGCACTCCGGAGTGAATAAAGCACTATATATTATAATATTTTGTGGTATAATATGTTTACCGTTGGGGATTCGCCAAGTGGTAAGGCAGTGGGTTCTGGTCCCACCATTCGG
>CAZORJ010000004.1:0-18657 GCA_964582425.1 uncultured Candidatus Saccharibacteria bacterium | reverse complement strand
ATAATACCTTAAAAGTCGTTTCACCAATCTCATCCTCGTAGGTGCCCACATCTACAGTGGCTGTATGTGCTGAGCCTACGGTGCTCGTAATTGAACACGCCACAGGTACAGTTACCGTTACATTATCAACAGCGCTTCCCTCTGCATAGACGCCGGTAGCGCTTAATAAAATAAAAACACTAGACAAAATCGCTACACCAACCACCCCATCAAAGAACTTGATCAATTTTCTTTTGTTTTTCATGTTTGTGTAAGACCTTTACACTACATTTGTAGCATTAAAAATTAAAAAACACAAGCCCCATTCTACTCGGATTCTTTTTTACAAATCATGTGTTGTACGCCCTCGGAACCATCCGGGTAATTGCCAAATTTTTCACCGGCCGGTTTGAAACCGAGTTTGTCATAAAGTCTTCTGGCACCTGGGTGGCTATCTAGCACATCAAGGTGCGCCTCGGTGTAGCCAAGGTCATCCATTACGGTCCGCATCAGACGGCCGCCAATCCCGTTGGCGCGGTATTCTTCCCTTACGCCCACGAATTCAATCTCGGCCGCGCCTTCCGGTAGCTCTGCATCGGTAATCTTTTTCATGTAGCCTGAGTTAGCCCGCTCAAATTGTTTCGGTAGCTCCACGCCGGTTGATAAAAATCTTTCCCGCACCGCATCGGTGTCCCACGGGGTGCATTTGCTGTCGCGGTAGACCAGAACGCCCACGATATTCCCTTCATCGTCTTTTGCAACTAGGGTTTTATGGAATGAAAACAGCGCGTCCGGATCATCTGTAAAGAGCTCTCTCGTCAGGACCTTGGCCTTTTCTTCATTGTCAAATAAATCCGGGAAAATGTATTGGTCCACCAGATACAACGCATCCGCCACCTGCTCAAAATCATCGTCCGGCGTTAGCTCCATAATCTCCACGCCGAGCTTTCGCTCGTGGTCCTTTGTGAGCTCCTTAGCTTCGCGTTTTTCAGGTTGCTGCGGCAGCTCAGCATGTGGCTGCTCTGGCTGTTCAAATTGCTGTGGCGCCTCAAACTGCTCCGGCGCCTCAGGCTCAGTTTCCTGCTCTCTAAATGTTTCAAAATCCGGGTACCCCGCAAGGCTGTCCCATTCGCCCCCACCGCCTTCCGGCGCTTCACTATTTGGCAATGATTCAAAGTTTTGTGGCATAAGTATTTCCTCTAATAAGTTTATTATAACACGGACGCTAATAGCTAGCAGGTGTTATAATGTGCTTATGGATAATGTAACTTCAACTCAACCACAAGAAACTATTCAACCACCAGAAACCACCAAAGTGGAGCAAGCTGAAAAACCAGCTGGCAAAGGCCCGATTATCGGCATGGTTTGCGGACTTCTGTTTGGCGTCGCCGGAATCACTTTTGGCGTTTATGGTATGACGCGTAAACTCTCGGCCACTGATGTGATTAATGCGATGAAAAACGATGAGGAAATCGAAGCTACTGTTGCCGTCGTTGACGCTAATAAAGATGAGAAGGAAGAAAAAGCTGATATTGTTGAGGATGATAGTGAGATTACTATTACCAATCCTTATGTTTTGAGTGACCTTAATCATAAGTTTGCGGTTTTACATAGTATGTTTAAATATACTGCTAACGAAGAATCTGGTGAATATTTATCAACTAATGTGGTTTGGAATAAGACTAAAAAACTTTATAAAGAAGGTGCTTATTCGACTGATTTTCTATCGTTTTTAGCTGTTCAAGATGGTGCTCGACCAGCTGAGTCTTGGTATGTTAAGTGGTCGAATTATGAAGCTTTAAATAATTATGCTAAACAACTAGTTGTCGCTAATGGCGTTGAAGCATATAATGATGTCACCTTGAATTTTATATATACTAAAAGAAATGATTTTATTCCTTATGACGAAGCCAATTATCTCTATCGTGATTTAACTGGCTCCAATGACGATCTTGCAAAAACAAATGTTAGTAGTGGCACTTGTGGTAATCAATTCCATTATGTTGCTTCTGTTAATGGTTATTATGATGTTGATGATTGGCTCGGTGGCGGGTGTGGTGGAGCCGGTTATGGTGGCCTTCTTGTTAAAAAAGAAGCCTTCACGGCCAAAAAGAATGAAGCCTATATTTATGTCCGCGTACTAACCTCTAGCGGTATTGCTCCTGGTGATGTTTGTTATGTTTATGGTGATTATTATTCAGACCTAGATGATACTTCTTCAAAAGATTTAGACTCTTTTCCAGCTCCAGGAAACTGGTGTGAATTCCCAAGCGATTATGGCGGAAAGCACTCAGATATAATAGCAAAAGCACAGAAATATCGCTTTGTATTTGTGAAGAATTCTAGTGGCACTTACTCATTTAATCGCGTAGAAAAATTATAGATGTATTAATAGAAATAAGCATAAAATAAGACAAAACCCCTGTTATTAACAGGAGTTTTGCCCGAGCGAAAGGCATTATTTTCACTCACCATAATGGTCACCATAGTGGAAGAAGTTGGAACCATAATTCGAGCCGATATGCTAACCCGGTTTTTTGTGGTATTATTACCTTAACATGGCAGATTTTTGGGTAAACGGTATTGGTGGGATAATCATATCAACACTAGCTTTTTTGGTTGGGATATCTTTTAAAAAAGATCATCCAGCTATAGCTAGATTATTTATAGTTTTTGCTTTCTGCTGGGTCGTTGCTCCAATACTTTTCACCGAGCCAACCTATATACATAAAGGTTGTATTATAACCGGTATTAAAACTGACGAGCTAGCATGGGCCAAATCATTACTGATTCATAGTATAATCATTTCTTCAATCATTACGTTTTTTAAACATCACAAGCACATTTTTATCGATAAAAAAATCGATGTTAAAGCTAATACAGAAGACTACTTTGATGACGGACTATAAAACTACGCGAGTCCTAGGCGCAGCAGAAAGGTCGAGATATCAATAAAAACCCACGGGATGAACCCGTGGGTGATGCTACTTTATTTTCCGATGAATCCTTCAGAGATTTTGCGGTTGTCGCCAATCTTGGCAAATTCAATAACAGAGGCGTTACCATAGATTTCGGCATTGCAATGGACCCAGGCGTTACAAGATACGCTAGCCTTGCCATAGACCTTTGCATTGCCAGAAACTGAGGCGTTGCCACAGACCTGGGCATAGCCGTAAACTTTTGCGCTGCCATAAATATCGGCGTGGCCTCCAATGTGAGCGCAGCCAGATACTTCTGCTTCGCCGTGTACCTTGGCACTGCCGTGCACCTTGGCGTTGCCGTAAACCCCGGCCGAGCCGTAGATTTTGGCGTAGCCAAAGACGTAGACTTTACCACAAACCGCGGCATCATCGTAGACGCAGGCGTGGCCAAAGACTACGGCATTTGTGAGTACCCAGGCGGCACCATCGTGAGAAAGGTTTTCTTCCTTTTCGATAAAGCCGCCAAGATCGCCGACCTTGACATTATACCTTGGGATATCAACCAGTGCTTTAATGCGGTGAAGTGTTCGGCCCCCCTTGACCATAGTTTCGTCCGTAAAGCAGTACTTCTTCATTTTAATGTACAACCTCCTTAAAAAGATATAGACCTAATCGGTCTATACTTATATTATATCATACTTTACGGTTTTTGTAAAGATTGGGGCTATTCGATTGCTTCTTTTTTACAAATCATGTGTTGTACGCCCTCGGAACCATCCGGGTAATTCTTAGTACACTATCCTAGTCATTGCTTGCTTCGCAAGCAATCCGTTCCTCCTCGCTCAGAATAAAATGTGCAAGCACATTTTATTTACTCGCTTCGTCGTCCGGGCGAACTAAGCTCGCGACTAGTAAGACAACATTGTATTATAAAAATAAGACCCCTTAGGTCTTCTTTTTATAATATGTCATCGTGACGCAATTATGATGCCATCTGAACGGCCTTCAGGGCACTCAGTTTACAAAGTAACACAACTGACACATTTGGCACAAAGCGACACAACTGACACGAAGCAACGCAATCTCTTATGCTATCGGAATAGTGAGAATGCTATCATGCAAGCAAACGAAAGAGCTAAGCAAATAGCATAAGACGTAATAAAGGTTTTCATCTGATCTTTGGCATATTTCTCGTATTTTTTATTACTTATCTTTGCTATCTCTTTATTGATTGAATTATGGGCAATAATAACCCAAAGAATCCCTATTCCGAGAATACCATTGATGATACCCCAGCCACATCCACTGAACTCTTTCTGTTTTCTAATCCTGTTTTTTATATCACACGCAAATGCCACAGCAATTAGAATCGAAGAGATAAATAAGACAGGGTAAACAGGATTTACCTTCATATCTCCAGAAGAAGTCATGTGGTACATGCTTCCAAAAACGTTAAAAATTGAATTCATTAATAACCTTTCATTTTTTGCGTTAATAATTGTTGCATTTGTCCATAATATTTTACTAATCAATTAATCATTAGAAGCGTTGATTGTCCCTATATTGTTCGTATTTTTGTATTTCTTCGGCAGAAATTGAAGACGGGGTATTATTAATAACATCGATAATCATTTCCTGTGTAATAACAGGCGCATTGCTCACGAGAGTATTTCTCGCGGCTTCGTTTGCAATATATTCAATATCGACACTTGCATAGTTCGGAGTCAATAAAGAGAGTGCTTTATAATTAATATCACCTAAAGGACGATCGGTTAAAAACATCTTAAACAGCTCTTCTCTAGCTTCCATATCTGGCGGTGAAACGTAAATCTGAAGATCCATTCTTCCAGGCCTGAGAAGCGCAGGATCAAGTAGCAGAGGTTGATTAGTAGCAGCCACAATTAATATGCCCTGCTTACCAGCATCATTAAACTGCATCAAAAATTCATTAATTTCTTCCTGTTTATAACCTTGGCTTGAAGATAAAGAATCGCGTCTTGGAATAAGACCATCGATTTCGTCAATAAACACTATCGACGGCGCTTTAGCTCTGGCAACGTCAAATACCCTTTTTACCTTGTCTACTGTACCATGCATATAAGACGATGTAATATCGGAATGCTTTATCTCTACAAAACTATAGTCTATTTCCTCGGCTAATTTGCGAATAATATAGGTTTTTCCGCAGCCCGGTGGCCCAAAAAGTAATAAGCCATTTGGAATGGGAACTTTAAACTCTTTGTATCTTTCTGGTTCTCGTAACGGCCCAATTACATCTTTTAATAAAACTTGCTTTAATTCACTCATACCAGCAACCGCATCAAACCCACGAACCTCAACCAAGGAATCTATAAGTTTAGATAATGCGTTTTTGGAATAGTTTTGTGCCATAACGCAGAGGTATTGATCGTCGCCGACAGATATAGTGAACGTATTAATTTTCTTATTTCTTAGCTCTTTCGGTGTTATTTTCGTAAATAGATATAATATTCTGCCATTACTAAGTTCATATATATCAGTAAAGAATTCGTAGGCAATTCTTCTTACAATTTGAACTCCCTCATTCACTTTGTACCCATTATATAGTATCGGTTTCTTGATATTATCCATTTTCTTTTTCCTAATGCGAACTAGATGCCGCAATAAATAATATTATTATTACGATTATAATGAATGTAACAATCACATTTTTTGCTGTTTCGGCATCTTTTCTATTTGCGGCTTCCACGCATTTTTCTCTCATGTTATTAAGATTTCTTTCATCTTCATAATTAAGATCGTATTCTAGGCAGGCATCTATCAAAGGAATGGCGTCATTAAATCTTTGGTTTTTTACAAGATAAACAATCCTATCAAGTTTAGGTTTTAGCTCATTAATCGTTTTTGCGTATTTAATATCTTTTTGAAGATTCTTAAAATCTTCTTTATCTTGAAGAATCTTTTTCTCGACTGCTGAATCTTCTGACGAAATATTATATGCAGAGTGAAGTAAATTTTCGGCAAGCGTCATATCTGATGGGCAACTTTCGACTGATGAGTTGTTCACTATGTCAATTGCCTTATTTCTTAAAACCAAAGCACAATCATCTCGAGTGATTTTTGCCTTTGTGCTATTCCAAACAGTATCTCCCAAAGCCTGAATTTTGTCTGTAAGATGGTCTAAATCTTCTTCGGCCTCCTTAATGGTATTTCGGCATTCTTGTGTGAGCTTTTTACTATCCCCGAAATCATTGTGCGTAAAGTTAAGTGTGCATTTTTTTAATCGGTTAGTAGCATCATTGAGCTTAACTAGTAGTGGATCCAACGTATTCTTATCAAAAGCATCACTATGGGCCGAAAAACGTTTGCCAAAAGCAGCGTAGATTTCCGGTTTCCCCTCGGTATTGCTCATACTCTCATAAAATCCGGAGAGAATTTTTTCTGCATTCTTCTTAAAATCATCAAATACTATGCTGCCAATATTTTGGTTATTTAGCAAATAAATCTTCTTAAAATCTACCCACTGTTTATCTGATGATAGTATGGTTTTCCAACTTTTCAAGGATGCTTCAAGATATTTGTTCTGCCCTTTTTCAGAAAAGGCAAGAGATTCTAATACTGCCTTATTTCGCCAAGCTAAGTAATTATTTGGTGACGAATTGATTTTGCGTTCGTATAAATCTATTGCTTCAACTATATTGCCGTCACGGAATAAACTTATCGCTTTTTCATCATTACTATCTTTAATCGTAAGCCAAAAGAACGTTTCAATTATTTTTTTGTCCGGTGTTGTAAGTTTTTCAACAGCTTTTTTCACTTTTGATTCAGTGCGACTATCTTTGCTGAACTGAAAATCCACATCATAATCTGGTACGATGTCTATTTTTAACAAGTTCTCTATTTCACGAGATCGCTTCACAATTTCCTTCTCAGACGAACTCGTTTCGAGCCCCAATACGCTATATGCATTTTCTGTGAAAAACGCTCTACTCATTCTTCGTAATCCCAGACATGCTGTCCGAAATCTCGGACCGTTCATCGCGCGGCAATAATCTCAATAATTCTCTTGTATGACGTTCCAGCTCTTCAATGTTTCTAGTACTCTTCGCTTGTCTAGCTTCTCTTAAATGGTATTCGGCCTCGGATGGATTTGTGAAGTCATGAATATTTCTTGACTCGATTTCTTCAAACATAGCTACCCAGAAAATAGGGTTCTGAGAAATGGCTTGCAATTTTAAGGTAGCTAATAGCTCATTCAACTTGATCAGCATAAGCTTATCATTTTGCTCAATCGCAGTAGAGCCGGCATCTTTTATTTGCGCAAGCTGTTCCAGTAGACGTTCTCCCATACTAATATCTCTCTCGTGAACCGCCTTAATCTCTGTCTCAACTTCTTTTAGAAGCTTATGGTATTCTTTAATGATGTCATCAATCTCTGTAGAAGACTCGATGTTGTCAATACGATCCCTAAGTTTTTTGAGATCACGAGACGCTTTTTGCTGACTATCAGAATCATCCGAATTCGCATTTTCTTCAATAGAATCAATCTCTGATTGGATCGTTGCCATTTCGCTAGATGATGCTTTTATCTTCTTTGCTCTTTGTTTTTGTAGCTCAAGCTGTTCTTTCAACTTATCATTATCTACATCCTGAGCATATATATCTACACGAACTTCAGTCGTTAAATCAATACTCGGAATGTATGCTTCCGCAGTAAGCTCACGTGATTCATTAATTTTAATTGTAATATCTATATCAGTGCCTTTTGGAAGATTGTAAGGTATTTCTTTTCCATCAATTGAGAGAGTAGTCACAACTTCATTAGAATCTGGGTTTTCAGAATCTCCTTCGTAAATTTTAACAGGCAACGGATTGTCTGCATCCTTTTCAAGAAGACGAATCGTCCTATAAGACTTAGTCATCTCGAGAGGAAGAATACTATTTCGTTCGAAATACTTATCACACTCCTCTTCATATTGGAAATCACTTGCAAAATTTTTTCGACTACAGATAACACCTATATCGTGCGGAATTGGTGCACCTTGTACAGTTAAACCATGCGTAATTGAAAAGCAATCCGGGAAAACAGGTATATTATTTCCAGCACTATCAAGAAGGTAAATCCAGAATTTATTCGTTGTATTTGGTTCTATCGATAGAGTGTCAAAAAATGTACCATTCTTGGCAACCTTAATGTTTGCGCTATTGTAGTAACCGCTTTCGGAGCTGATTTTAATATAGTAGTCACCATTGTCGGGCAGCTCAATAGAGCCAGTAATAGTTTCGTCTTCATCGGATGTCATTGGCTCATAGTTTAATGAAACTTTTATTTCTTTATCATTTACTGGCTCATGATTTGCCGAGACTATTTCATCTGGAATACGACAACCCAATCCATAAATACAAGCCCCCTGAGCAACCGTCGTCAACGGATCTACGGATGTGTCCAAATCAATTCCTAAATCATTTTTTACCCTTTCTCTTAGATATGGAATCTGTGTCGGCCCACCCACCAATATAACCTTAGAGATGTACTTTTTTGGAAGCTTTGAACGCTCAATAACACCATTAGCGACTTCAATGGTTTTGTCCACAAGAGG
Source organism: uncultured Candidatus Saccharibacteria bacterium (assembly GCA_964582425.1). GTDB lineage: Bacteria > Patescibacteriota > Saccharimonadia > Saccharimonadales > Saccharimonadaceae > Nanosyncoccus. Next base: position 10,178 of record CAZORJ010000004.1, on the reverse strand, counting down.
TTTGATAAGTTCATTAAACTCATTCCTTGAATAATTCAGCGATAAGTATATTTCTTTTCCATTATTGTCTGTGCCAACATTGTCAATTTCGATAGTAGTACTCTCATAAGAGGTAAGATCTATTTTTGCTTTTTCGGCTATATATTTTAGCCTCATAGGGAAACTGTCACCGTAATCATTTATAGTGTATTTTTCCGAAATTGCCGGCAAAATAACCTGATTAACTAATAATGTGTCGATATCTTTCCCACCGAGGAAATTGTCACCTCCATGCTCAAGGACCTTTAGTAAACCTTCTTGGGAGGAAATAAGTGCCACATCAAAAGTGCCACCCCCCAAATCATAGACCAACCAATTTGAATTATTATCGCCTTTAAATCCGTATGAAATTGCCGCAGCAATCGGTTCTTGTAATAAAACAACATAGTCAAAGCCGGCCAATTGCCCTGCCCTTTTTGTGGCCTCATTTTGGAGAGAATCAAAGTAGGCCGGTACGGTAATAACTGCTGCACTAGTTGAAATGTTAGGGTATCTCCTCAGGGCACTGCTCTTTAATGATTTAAGAATTTCCGCGGATACTTCTTCTGGCGTAAAAGATTTGCTTATGCGAGGAAACTTTACTTTCTCATTTAAGCCCATGAGTCGCTTAATTTCCGCTACATTGTTAGCGACATCCTCCTCTGATGCATACCTAAAAAGCTTTTCATATGATTTTTTCCCAACGATATAATTATTGCCTTTATCAACCCCAAAGACAGACGGAGTGTACTCATCGCCCTCAGCATTTTTAATAACTTCAATTGAATCATTAACACATACGGCAATTTCCGAGTTGGTTGTTCCTAAGTCAATTCCGATTCTGATAATACTATTATCTACTCTTTTTTCTGCCATTTTATTTCTCCTTATTTTTTGAATTATCTAAAACAATTATTTTTGCTTTTTTACAAATCACTCCTTTAAAAAGAACTGCTGGCTCTATGGTCTCCTTTATAATTGGTTTCTTTAGAGATGGATCATGTTCGACCAACAATATATCGGCATTTATACCATCATTAGCCATGCGACCAGTATAATCTTCTACTTTAATATCATTTTCTTGTAGATATTTTTCAATTCTCCGAAGTGAGTTTTCTAGTCGCTTTGAGTCTTCTGGAGTAAGCTGGCCATTGATATTCTCAACTTGCCGTTTTAATCTCCAATGATCCACCGCAAGGTTTGCAAGTTTGTTGGCATTTGGATCAAACTTTATGTTTTTCTCGTATAAAACAGACTCAATTTGCTCTAGCTTGTGCCAAATCAACGTGCACATAGCAAACAATAAAATAAGCACAAGCCCCAGTGCCATCACTAAGATTAGCGTTGGTAGTAATTGTGCATTCATATATTAATCCTTTGTTTAATTATTCCTCCTCCCAGAGGCGTCTATAAACAAAGTGGAACACCCGCTAGGAGTGTTCGAAGTTCCAATTTCTACAGTAAGCGTTTGAGCCGACTGGAGCGAGTGCTCCACACTGGGCTCAAAGCTATTTCTATCCAGTCACGATAGGCTTACTATAGACTTGAAACTTCGAACAATCCAATTATACCATAATTCGTAATAGAAACTAATCATAAACATTTATCGGTAGATTCCTTTCAAAATAAATAATCGATGATAGTAATTTTAATAATGGAATTGGCTTATTGGAAAAATGATATAATAATAAAATATAAAAAGGATAAAAACAATGTTCGAAGGCATCAAGCATATGAAGGCAGTAAAAAAGAGTAGTGGGCTAGAAAAGTACCGTCTTACGATCGGAGGAGAAGGTTTAACATACTACAATCGTTTTGATTTCTTTCATAACTGCGAATCAGTATATGTACGACTAGTAGATATGTTTTATGGCGAAATATACGATAAAATGCCAGAAGAACAAAATGAAATTGCTGATTATATTACGGGCAAAAACTTATATAGAACGATAGCTGATCGTTTTTTCGGCACATCTTTAGGAATAATTCTTTCACAAATCTCATTTTCAGGTGATTGCAAAATCGAAATAAAGAAATTGCGCCAAGCAATAGAAGATAATTCTGAGATTAAAGTTGAAGTAGATGAGGTAATTAATGCTACAAAATCGACAATTGCACTTATAGGTCCTAAATTACCAAAAGATTCCGAGCTAGATACGAATTTAGACACGTTATGCAAAATGTTAACCGGAAGAACAAATAATACTCTGACATTCATTTTCTCGACATGTCTTGTCACGTCAGCAAAACTATACAAAACAATGCCAGATTTCATGCGAGAAGATATAAAGAAAAGGTTTATTGAGGCAGGAGTTATTCACTAACCAATATAGAAAGGATTATATGAACGACGATGTGTTTGAGAGAATGACTTTCGAAAATGAGTTGTCAGCATTCTTCAATAGCTACTATGATTTAACCGAATTTGCCATGACGACTGGATCACTTAGGACGAGAGAAGACTATAAAGAAGTTGAAGACTGTTTAACTGGCGCAGAAAAAACTGCAGAACATCTGATAAAAAGTATTCCAGAATGCGTGAGCAATGATTACAAAGAGGACGTCGAAGAGTTTTTGGTGCTTATTATTAAGAGACTTCAAAACATCAAAGAGAGATATAGCCACTTAATCGGGAAAAGCTTTGATGGAGAATACTACACTTTTAGCCAAGATAGGCAATATGTGAAAACGGATTTCTCATATGAAAAACGAATATCTAAAATTGGCGGAAGAATCAATCGCCACAGAGACGAAACTAGAAAAATGATAGGTTTCTAGACAATAGATGAAATAATCTAAGGATGATAATACTTGCAAGAACTAATATATGCCCCTCTTCTTAAACGGGCTAACGAACTCTCCTTATAAATATCAAAAAGGTTATCAAGCTTCTTATTGGTGCACATGCTTCTATAGCCATTATTCACACAAACCGCTATAGAATTATATATTAAAGCTAAAAAGTTATCTCCATCATTATTGATACTCTTTGTATTCAATAATTCAATCATGTCGTATATTGTGCCACCGTTATCAAATATTCTCAACAATTCTTTTCTAGTATTTTCTTGGCTCGAGGTATTCTCCATTGACTTATTGGCAGATATATCGAAAAAAATAGGTCGGCGGTCTGGACATTTAATGCTGACGGTACGGCGACATCCACTAATAATAAAAACGTGATATATACTATCTCTCAGGGTAATGAAGCATTTAATTACCAGGCCAAATCTTCTTATATGAAATGGAAATTTCGATTCAGTGAGGACTGGCTAACAATGGAGGCTCAAAACGATTTTAACGGAGAGGTTACGATATACAATAGAATATAACTCTCTCTTAACGGTGCACCATAATCAGAGAAGTTGCAATCACAATAAAGACCGATTTGATGAAAGCAGTCTAGCTACAAAAGTGCGCAAGAATCATCCCCACTTTTTTGATAATATCAAGCCCCCGGTGATTCTAATATATATCCCCTGCGCATGCTATGGGCGTGTGACAGGTTGATGACTCTTAGAATAATATGATATAATATATAGAATATGGATTCGAGTGTGATTATTGTAATAATTTGCCTTATTATCTGTGCAATTGCCAATGCCTATTGTTGTGCGTTCGTTCATGTCGAACGCTATATCGCGCTTCATGAGCCACTTTTGACCATTCCATTTTATAGCAGTCTCGCCAAAATGGGACTTAGTGCGCCAGCTATATTATTCTGGATTATCCCAACAATTGTTGCCGTCATCGTTACATCGAATATATTTATCGGTATATCATTTTTTATTCTTGCTCAATTATTAGCGCCAACTGGACTAATGACAGTGCATAGATTCAAAAAAAGGATAGTAAGAAACCATGAAAAATTGGGATCAAAAGACCAGTGGCAAAAAGATCGAAATGATTTTTATGAGTGGATAATGAAACATCCAGCAATAATTATGGATTTTTCCCAAAAACAACTTGACCCATACTTAGTATATTCGGAGTCGGCCAATCCGGGCGACCTGAATTAAAAAAAACTGATATTTTTTGGACGATACTAATAATAATGATGACCCTAGCGATGAGGATTTTATGATAGCAACTACTACGACGGGCTATAAAAATCAACAAAAGAAAAGCAAGCCTTTTTCGCTCATTTCCTTGAAAGGACGAACTACGTTCTCGTCTACTCTGGCGAAATTATAGATAAAAAATAATGCCTCGAAGGCATTCTTTTTTTTCTATGTGTTTTTGTCGTCTAAACGATACGTTAGAGCCACTTGTTACATCTTTTGCCGAAATGATGTGAAATGATGCGTTTTTAGGACACGCATTATTTTGTTTCCGTATTTACATTCACGCATCATCTGGATTTATTTGTAATCTATATTATAATCATTAGTATAACAAGTGAGGTGACGTGCGGGAAAACAATAAATCTAGAAATAATGATCTAGCAAAGCCATTCCTTAAATGGGCTGGTGGCAAAGGGCAGTTACTGCAGGAAATTAGAAAATACTACCCATTTTCTACGGATCCGAAGATAAAAAAATACGCCGAGCCGTTTGTTGGTGGTGGGGCGGTTTTATTTGATATTCTAAATAAATATAGCCTCAACGAAGTTTACATTAGCGATATTAATCCAGAGCTTATTAATGCATACATAATGATCCGGGACGATGCCGATAGCCTTATTGAACAGCTGAAAGAGCTCCAGGATAGGTATTTGGCAGGCGATTCCGAAGGAAGAAAAAAAGAATTCTTATCTATGAGGTCTCGTTTTAATGAACTCAAAACTACAAAGACACTCGGTGTTGAAAGCGCTGCCCTCATGATTGCACTCAATAAGACCTGCTTTAATGGATTATATCGCGTCAACCAAAAAGGAGAGTTTAACGTTCCTGCTGGAGCATATAAAAACCCGATAATCTGTGATGAAAATAATCTCAGGGTTGTCTCGTCAAAACTGAAAAAAGTTCAAATTGTATGTGGTGATTATCAGGAGTCGTCAGTTTTTATTGACGACTCCACATTTGTTTATTGCGATCCTCCGTATCGACCACTAACAAAAACTTCAAGCTTCAATTCATACACAGAAAGTCTATTCAACGATGAAAACCAGCTTGAATTAGCTCATTTTGTTCAAGAAATTCAAAACAGAGGTGCTAAAATAGTAGTAAGCAATTCAGATCCAAAGAACGTCGATGAAACCGATGAATTCTTTGACAAGGCATACGAGGCTCAAATCATCCATCGTGTCAGCGCAAGTAGGATGATTAATAGTAAGGCCTCCGCTCGGGGTAGAATTAGCGAGCTTTTAATATCAAATTTCTAAGAAAGGATCCATGTGGTTGAGACTCAATCAGATGCGTGGGCGAAAATATTTGAAGAATTAAACATTAACAATCACGATTTTAATGCCGGTCCATTTTTATTATCTGCGGTTGACATTAAACGCGTAACAAGTACATTCGGAATAACAAATAATAGCTTGACGGAGCCACGAATCCTTTGCAAACAAGACCGTCGCGATGACCGACCGGAAGTATTCCAATCCAAAGGATTGTTCATCCTCCCAACAAAGAATGGTTATTATGCCATATTAAAGGGCGATGGATATGTCGATATACCGCCGATTACGTCTGACCCAATTGATTACGAATCGAAGCTATCCTTTACGCTGGAAACTTCAAATGTCGGTAATTCTGAAATGCAATATCTCGATAAAGCGTACGCCTCGAGCCTTATTCGCACTTTTATGAACGATCCATCCCTGGTTTTGACTATTCGCGGGAGAAAATATACACCACCATTTCGATTCAAGGTTGGCAATCAAGATTTATCTGCCGAAAGCGTTCAAACGGAGGTAGATGCTGGCTATGAAGGAGAAAATGAAGTAGTTCTAATCGAGGCAAAGAATACAAATACCGACAATACCATCATCAGGCAGCTTTACTATCCATTTTTACAATGGCAACAGCCAACGAATAAGCCGGTTAAAACCCTATTCTTCGAACATGGCCAGAATTCAGACTTGTATAATTTTTGGGAATTCGAATTTACAGACCCAAATGATTATCTATCAATAAGACTAAAAAGATCCGCCAGATACCGATTATTGCAATAATATTTCTTTAAAATGCCGTCCCAGTATACCGCATTACATTTAGCTGAATAAGCTAAAAAGCCGCTTCCAGATATGACTAGAGGTCGGCGTGTTTGGCTGGTTTTGGGGAAATAGTTCGGGTCGCGGAAACTCCGGCGAAGACTCTAGCGAAAACTCTACTGTTATGTAATCAAACCATGTGTAAACACGTAAAATGGACGAAAAATGTGACAATTTGACCTTCGAAATAAATTACCATTTCCAGTAGGAAACCGATCAAAATAATGATTCTTCACAGGAAAAAGACAAAACCCCTGTTTAAAACAGGGGTTTTGTTCCGAGTAATACGTATCGTTATTACTCATAATTCTGGTGCGCCTGACTAGACTCGAACTAGCACAGCCGTGAATCTGGCCACTACCACCTCAAGGTAGCGTGTCTACCAATTCCACCACAGGCGCATATCAATATTATATCACATTTTTTTAAATTGAAAACAATTAAATGTGTGGTAACACTAAGAGTTTCAGGGCCACAATTATAATTGCTAGCCCAGCTGTAATCAGGATGTGCCGAACACTCTTTCCTGTCTCGTTTTTGTAGATAATTGCCGCTACGAGCCCGGCAATCGCGAGAATTGGTGCTATGATGCAGGCTGTTTCAAAGAGGCCTTGGACGATATTTAGTGCGGTTTTTGCGGCTCGTTCTTCGGCGCCATACCCCGGGATATTATGTAGTACAAAACTCATCACGAGGCTTCCAATCGCGCCGAGTATCGCAAGTGCCGCGCTGGCATTTGCGAGTCTTTCCCCGCTTTGGCGAATCGCTTCTGGCTCGTGCGTAAAACCCTTTTTAATGGCAAAATCTCTCGGCTCAAAATTGGCTAGATTGGCTTTACTCTCCCGGGCGCCAGCGTCTTCGGCCTTTCTAATCTCGGCCTTGATGCGCTCCTTTTCTTCCCAATCTTCCGGCGTGTCGTCCATTATGGCGTTTTGTTCTTAGTTTCCTTCGTCGCGGCAAAATTAGTCACATCCGAAAAACGATCAATCGCGGTTACGAGACGTACATTATTGCTAAACGCTCGGGCGTTCTTATTGTATAGATAGGTCATATTCGCTTGGTACAAACCCACTGCCGGCACATCGCGCACCCAGTATTCCAGGAAAGTTTCATACTTCTTGATTCTCATCGTTTCATCTAGGGTTTCGCGCGCACCAACTAAAAGATCGTCTACTAAAGCGTTCTTATAATTTGAAAGGTTTAGCCCAGTCGCATCGGCCTGCGTTGAGTGGTAATAAGGCAGCAAATCTGGATCTGCGCCAAGCTCTACTTCGTAGACCAAGATGTCGTAATTGCGCTTTGAAATAATGTTGCCTACAAACTCCTGGGTTTCCTCATGTACGGTTACATTTACATTAAATCCAAGTAGCTCAAGTTGCGTCTTTAGGCTCTCTGTAATCGCTGGTAAGTATCCAGAGTTCACGGTTGCGATATTTAGAGTTAATTCTTCGCCGCCCGCGAGTGTAGCAATCTTTTCTTTTGCCGCATCAAAATCATATTTTGGTAGTTTTGGATAAGTTGTAAGTTTAATCTGTGACTCGATTAATGGGTAATCTAACATCACCGTACCCGGAGCTGCCGTACGCACCGTGATTAGATCAATTCCCTTTCTGATTGCCGCACGCATATCGCGCTTCTTCAAAACATCACTCGAGGTATTAAAGAACATAAAAGCACCGGAATTGATGCCGGAATCAATTCTGACATAATTACTAGACGTTACTTCGCTCGCCTCGGTCCCGGCCAGCTCGGCCGTGGCAGTCACGGCGCCAGAGTTTAATGCCGTAATTACACCGGCTTTATCATCATAAGTGTGTACCGCAAAGCTGTTTAGCATCGGTTTGCCACGGTAATAGTTTGGGTTCGCCGATAGAAATACCGTTACATTACCACCAGCATTGGTCTGGAGCGCGTTAAACATGAATGGGCCGGAGGAAACCGGCGCATTTGAAAAATCGTCTTCCACCAAGGTTTTTGGCTGTGCATCTTCGAGTTCATGCTTTGGCACGATTGGGATCTCCAGCGCGCTCGCAAAATCCGCATACGCCGAAGGTAGCGTAAAGACGATTTGTCCGTCTTCCTTTTCTTCAACTTCCACGTTTTTAAGAATTGAGGAGTAAATTGAGCCTACCAGTGGGTTTTGAATCAGTTCAATCGTAAACATCACGTCTTCGTTTGAAATATACTCACCATCTGACCATTTAATGTCATTTCTAAGCGTAGCCTTCCAAACCTTACCGTCTTGTTCTGGGGTAAGTGACTTTAATAGCCCCATCCCAATATTGCCGGAATAATCTACCGTTGTAAGTGTAGAAAACATCAGTTTTGATAAGACTTTTTCAGAACTCGTTACCGCAAAAAGTGGGTTCATGGAGTTTACTGGACCAATCGTGGCTTCGGTGTAACTCCCGCCATCCACGAACACATCGCTCGCATAAGATGATCCGGACCAAAAAGCCTGCGTCACGGCTAGCATCACGAGTCCAGCCACGAGTAGACACCATTCCGTAATGAGGAGCTTAATTCCGCGGATATGCGAAACTCTCGCAATCAAGTTTTCCTTGATGTGCTCCTTGCTCTCTTCACGTGCCTTAGAAGAAACGCGAGAAAACTTTCGGATGATTTTTTGCCCACGCTTTTTGATATTGTTTGCCATATTATGCTGGAATTATTAATAGTCCTAAAATCGACGAAACGAAAATTACCGACGTCACAATGGTGGTCACAAAGAGTGATTTCTCAAGCCCACGCCTAGTCGTGTAAAGCTCGCCAGAGCTACCAAAGCCCGCGCCGAGTGATGCTCCGCGTTGCTGTAAAAGAATCAAAATGATTGTGAGGAACGCCGAGATGAATGTAACTACTTCTAGAAAACTTCCTATTTGCATGATAACTCCTAGTACTACTATTATATAGGAATCAGTGGGAAAAGTAAAGTCAGCTACTTTAGCATGCCTTTACGCTTTAAGAGTGAATGATAAGTAATGGCAAAGCGGTGCGATTCTTCGTCGATTCTCGCAATTAGCCTCGCCACGTGTGAATTAGAGCTGAGCGGCACCAGGCCTTTATCAGGGATAATAATCTTCACGCCGGCCGATTTTGAATGGTCACCAGATTTATCGCGCCCAATTACTGGGATATGATATGGCTCAAGAAGCGGCAAAATCGCATTCACCTGCCCCGCGCCACCATCTAGCACAATAAGATCCGGGTATTCCCACTCCGGATGCCTTAAACGCCTGGTAATAACTTCTTGCATACTCTTTAAATCGTCGTTGGTGCTGGTATGAATCTTAAACTTGCGGTATTCACTTCTCGCCGACGCCCCGTTAATAAATACCACCATGCTAGCTACTGTATTAGTGCCGGATTGGTGCGAAATGTCATATCCTTCAATGCGGCGTGGTGGCTCGTCTAAATCTAATAATTCCTGCAAATGTTTTAAAGCTTGATCCGAAGAAATATCGAGGAACTCTTTATCCGAGAACACAATCTTTTTCTTCAGCTCTTTAAGACCGAACAACTGGTCACGTGCCTCAGCTGCGAGCTCATAATTCCCCTTTGATGCTTCGTCGTACATGGTTTTTTCAAGCTCTTTTAGGAGTTTCTCGCGGTCTCCCTCAAGATAACGGATTAGCTTACGTAGGTTTCGTTTATAATCTTTTGGCGTCGACTTCCCAATTTCAATGCCTGGCGTAAGTCCGAGATCTGTATCAAGTGATTTTTTACCGTCATAGGGCTTAGTGTAATACGGGAAGATGCGGCGAAGCATTCTTACAGCCTTCTCGACGGCCGATTTACCATAAAATGGCCCAATATAGGTCGCCTTGTCGTCAACCGGATTTCTCGTAAACGAAATGTCTGGCACTTCTTCCTGCATTGATACCCGCACGTAGCTTACCGACTTATCATCGCGAAGCAAGATGTTCCACTTTGGCATGTAGCGCTTAATCATTTCAGATTCCAGAAAGAGCGCGTCCATCTCTGTGTCAACTGTAATCCAGTCGGT
>CAZORJ010000003.1:0-19575 GCA_964582425.1 uncultured Candidatus Saccharibacteria bacterium | reverse complement strand
CGGCTTATGATGCCGCGCTTGCCGGTGTCGAAGATGCCAAGCTAACCTTCATGAACTACCAAAACTGTGTCAACTCAGGCGCAAATTACGCTGACGAGCTCTCTGGTAATGTGGATGTCACCTGCCAAGACATCGTCTACTGGATGAACCATCCAAACTGTGACATGGTTGGCCACATCCTTGGTCGTGTCGGCAAAACCTCCGAAGGTGGCGAAGTCCTCGTTGAAGAAACTGAAAACTCCTCCGATTCAGGCAACAACGAGATGAACCAAGCCTACACCTGTGTGACAATCAAAACCAAACTCAATGACTATCGCGCTAGCCTCTCCTCTATGAACCCATATCGTATCGTCAAAGTTGATCTCGATAAAGCCAACGCCTCCGATATTAAGGCTGTTAAAATCAGCTGGTTCCTAAACGGTGGTACTCTTGCTCTTGATTATACTAACTACACTTCAGGTCGCGTTGCCTTCCAACCACTTAACCTCGTCAACGCCTCCACCCCACCAACCATTGCTGTTGAGTTGATTCAAACCGCTCAGAACTTCACCATGGCTCAGCTAAACGGCACCACTACTGGTGGTAAAACCGATCGTGCCACTGTCTACCTAGTCCCAACTGGCAGCGCTTCACACGCTACCGGCACTACTCAAACCTATGTTGGCGCCTATGATTCCACTAACCACAAAAATCAACTCTCAGCCACTCAGATTGCCGCTACAAATGATCACAAGAAAGATCTCCCATTCACCGTTTATTGCCCAGGCGACACTGTCACGGATGAGTATGTTTGTTCTGCAACTTTGAATCTTCCAGACCCAATCGGTGGTGCAAGAAGCAAAGATACCTTTATGTTCGTCGTCTCATTGCCTTATGGTCAACCAGAGACTGACTTCTCGCTTGAATTCATCTGTGCCGACGGTAAAGACTGTGGTTCTGCCGTTGCTGGCGGTGGTTCAATGGGTGACACTTCAATCGCCTCACTCAACGGTGTCCAGGTTCTCATCGATTCAACTGGCCGTGCTAATGATCTCTTCCGCCGCGTCGAGGTCCGCCTTGAGCCAGCTGATAACGCCTTCGCCTATCCGTTTTATGCCGTCCAAGTTGGCGAGAAACTCGAGAAAGATCTTACCGTTACTACAGAGTGTAGCCTTCCATATAGCGCCGCCACCTGTCCACGCTAATAGTCTTTACAAAACATCAAAATTGGTGTATAATAACACCCGTACCTTAGATATCGCGGGGTAGAGCAGCCTGGTAGCTCGTTTGGCTCATAACCAAAAGGTCGTTGGTTCAAATCCAACCCCCGCCACCAAGTTCTAAAAGATTTTTAGAGTAAAAATCGGCCCGGGTTACCCCCCTAACCCAGGTCGATTTTTGTTTTAGAGCGATTCGGATACTTCCTTTATGAGAGAAGCGTAACTATTGGCGATGTGTGGTGTATTATTAATATCATCAATCGTAAGATTACGCTTAATAGCAAGAGAAAATTCAGCAATCATTAAACTGGCATTTGGGGCCACGATTGATGCCCCAAGTATTCTTCTCTTATAATCGACTAACACCTTAATCATTCCGTGGCTCGTACGATCAATTCTACTAATTGTTAGGCCTTTCAGGTCTGTAACGGCCTTTTTATACTTTGCACCAAGCTTCTTCAAACTTGCTTCCGTCTCACCGACTACGGCTACCTCTGGATAGGTGTTAGTGATGCGACAGAAACCACGGTAATCAGGGTAAACCCTGCTTTTATTTAGTAGATTAGTCGCTAGAACCTGTCCTTGGTATTCTGAGCGCTCCGTAGAGGATTCCCCACCAAGCGCATCGCCAATTGCATAAATATTCTTTGCAGACGTCTGAAAAAGTTTATTAACCTTAACGCCATCAGCGTCATATTTAACACCTGCATTTTCTAGGCCAAAATCAAGCACTGGGCGGGATCCGGTCGCAAGAATAATACAATCAATTCTAAGCGACTTCTCGTGTCCACCAGACGACAAGACTGCCTTTTTACTCATCTCGTCGCGCTCTAGCGCCACAACCTTGGTTTTGGTAGCAATTTTTACACCCAGTTTATTCGATAAGTAGTCGGAAATCGTTGCGCTAACTTCCTCATCTTCTTTAGGTAGAATTCTATCTGCAGCTTCAACCATAAACACGGAAGTGCCAAGCTCTGCCAGGTAAGAAGTTATCTCACACCCCGTAGCGCCACCACCAATCACTAAAGCGTATTTTGGCAGTTTTCTAAGTTTAATTGCCGCTTCCGGTGTTAGATAAGACACGCTGTCGACTCCGACAATGTCACCAGTGTTTAGTTTTGCCCCTGTAGCAATAATAAAATTCTCTGAGGTAACCTGTTCTTGGCCTAGTGCAATCGTATGTTGGTCTAGAAAATGCGCATGCCCAAACATCGGAATAATCCCAGCCGAATCGTAAATTTCTGTCGAACCACCGCCAAGCGCAGAGATAATCTGGTTTTGGTGTGCTGTTACAGAAGGGAAATTAAAATGTAGTTCTTGGCCATTGATTTCCGGATAGTTATTTAATCTAGAAAAAGTATGAGAAAAACTAAGATTGGATAGATATGGGATGTCTCGCGTATTGAGATTGTTGCCTCCAAAAGCGTACCCTTCAACAATTGCAATTTTATTCTTGGTCTTTCTAGCTAAAGTTAAAGCAGCAGTGCTTCCCGCAGGACCACTGCCGATAATAACATAATCAAAATTGTATTTTTTCCCCATACTTACCTCTATATTATTTTATCACGGTTTTGATAAACATAGGCGAAATCTGCATTGTACTTCTTTAATTCTTTCACTACCGCACGATCGAGATCCGCTTTTGTAATCACCGTCTTTTTCTTTAAATCATTTTTCACTGTTTTAATTGTTACATTAATAAACGATTCAGCTGCCCCTATTGGCATTCTCATCGCCCTAGCGTGAATCTTTAACTCTCTTCTTAATTCTTTCTCTGTATTACTATCCATATTGTACTCCTAGCCATGCCATCGCAGCTGCGAGTAAAACGAAGGTTACGCACATCCCAATCTTAATAAATGTCTTGCGTTTAACACGGTGTTTTTCAACCTCTGCGAGATTGTGATCTATTCTAAATAACGTTCGCATTATAAAGAGTGGTATTACTGATATTACAACAAATAAGATTATAATCGCACTCCTTGGTAGTGCTGGTGATGCAAGCAGCGCCGTCACTCCAGCAATATAAATAGGTAGCGTAAAGACTAGTTCAAAAGCCCCAACGATAAAACCTAGCACAAAAGCGTCAGAACGCGTTTTTACATTTTTCGCCTTATCTGTTATTCCTTTCACAATTGAGCGCGGAATGTATAATTCAGTATATTTACCTCTTCTGTAATAAAACAGTACGCTTGCAATCGCCTCTGCGATGAAGACACCAAACAATACCCAGGGGACAATCTTAAAAGCGACCCCGCTTGCCTCGCCAATCAGGTTAAGCAACAAGAGATAGATAATCAACCACAGCCCGCCAACAAAGACTTCGGCGCCCAAAATAAAATGAAGACAAAAATTATCAGCTTTTATAAACGTATTTTTACCGAGAGCATAATGATAGAAAAGCGCAAGCGTTCCGGGTGTTAATTGCATAAATAATTGAATAAGCGTAATCAGTACCAGAATAATCACAGAGATGAAGATGCCCATGCTTATATTATAACATGTAGAGGGTTGTAATTCCATGGACGTTTTGTTAGCGTCATGGCATGAAAAATCTTTTATTCATTTTAAGTGTTCTGTCCGCAGTGATCCTAGGCTTAATCATACCTTTTCCGCCAGTCTTTGCTGAGACCACCGAGCCAGAATACCCAGAGGTTTATATATACGCAGTCAATCCAGGCTATACCATTGACGGCGTAGCTAACACCGGGGAAGTGATTGAGCTTCGTCGCTCTATTCTCGGTGATCCGATTTCGCTCGCTGGCCTATCCATAGGCTATACTAATACAAGCGGAGAATCTATCATGCTAGTAGAATTCCCCGAGAACAGTTGGTTGGTCGGCGAGAGCATCCTCCTTCGCTTGGCCAGCTCGCCCGAGAGCGAGCTGGCTGCCATAAACTATAAAACCACCAAAACTTTTCGCGGTGTCGGTTTTTCTGCCGGCCTCGAACTAAAACGCGGCGATGAAACCATAGATTCTGTTTGCTGGACTGGGAAGAATGACTGTTATCCGGCCTTCAAATCATCTAGTCCAAAAGTCCTTTTACGTGATTCTCCTGTCACTTATATTGAAGTTGATTCCTATACACCGGATTACGACGAAAAGTCCTACTACGTCGAGGAAGAAGAAAAAGAAGAGATAAAAAGTCAGTGTAAGGGCTTAGTTTTCTCCGAAGTTCTAAGTTATTATGAAGAGCTCCAGAGCGAGCAATTCATTGAATTATACAACTCTGCCTCGGAACAGATCTTAATGGATGGGTGCACATTGGAGTACAAAAATAAATCCTACCCCTTATCTGGAATTATCAAGCCGGAGACATTTTACACAAGGCGATTAAACGATTTTTCCATCACTAAGAACCCAACTAACCTCGGTATTATCTCTCTTATTGATACTACCGGAGAACTCCTTGATAAACTCGAATACCCTAACGGCCAGAGAAAAGCCACTTCCTTTGCCTGGATTGGATATCAGGAAAATGGCGAAGAACTTTGGCGAACAACTTTTTTACCCACTCCCGGCGAAGCAAATATTTATCAAGAGTTTCGTACCTGTGAAGAGGGGAAAGTCATCAATGAAGCCACTGGTAATTGCGTCAAACCTACAATCATTAAAGAAAAGACCTGTCCAGAAGGCCAGTTTTTAAACCCACTCACCAATCGTTGTAACAAGATCCCCGTCGTCACCACTAAAACTTGCAAAGAAGGTTACGAGCTAAACCCAGACACCGGCAAATGTAAAAAGATTAAAGTCAACAACGGCGCCGATTACAGCCTAGCTACCTCTACTTACGAAGAAAAAACTTCTTTCATTGCTCTCTACGCAGTTCTCGGCGTAGTGGCCCTCGGTTTTATCTATATCATCTATGAATTTAGGCAAGAGATTGTGAAGCTTTTTCGTAAAGTTTTTCGACAATCTCATTAAACACATCTTCGCGTTTCTGCGCACCATTTACTTCAATTAAAAGATCCAAATCTCTGTAATGATATAACACCGGTAAGGTTTTTTCGCGGAATTCTTTTAATCTGTTACGAAACACTTCAATACTGTCATCGTCTTTTCGGTCGCCCCTATCATTCAAGATTTTTGAAGTCTCAAATCTTGTTTCAACTTCAACTTCCGAAACATCAAGTAAGATTACCGCCATAATCTCGTGCCCAGCACCTGCCGCTGCTGACATTACGGCGTTTTCTTCTCCGAACCAACGTCCAATCGAGGAAAGAATTAGAGGCGTCTTAAAGAGCTCCGGCTTCTCAAAGTATGGTAAAACCCATTCATAGAACACATTCGTCGGGATTAAACTGCCGTCATCCGTATAACCCTTTTTGGTCTCCGCTTCTTTTTCTCTGATAATTTCACCAGAGGATAAGAACTTTGCCTCTAGTGTCTGCGCTAGCATCATACCTTGCGTATCCTTGCCAGACATCGGTAATCCAAAGATATTAATAGAGCCGGTACCAAGCCACTCTTTAATTTTCTCAATCTTTTCTTCCATAATCTAATCATATCACAAAAAGGCCCTGACATGATGTCAGGGCCGGGAGATTAGCCATAAAGCGCCTCAATCTCCCGTTTTACGGGAGAGGGAAGAGTGTCGTTATGCCAAAACCCGTCAAGCGGGTCGAAAACACCTACCAGCATATTCTGGCCACGAGCAGTGCGCTTAACGCGCACAAAGACCTTGCCAGCCTTCATGACCCCCATATAAAGAGAGCCCTTGTACTCAATAGTTTTCTGTTTCGCATTCTTTGCCATAGCTAAAACCTCCTTGTAATGTGCACCGCTTCCGCGGCTGGTTGTCCCCTAACACTATTGCTTGGGGGTGTCTTTTAATTATAGCACAGATAGAGAAAAAAGAAAACCCCCGCTAGCCAAAGCGCAATTTGCGGAGGTCCAAGACTACAATTAGCAGTCTTGACTGTTAAGTGCTAATTTTGTATAATTGAATCATGGAAATGACCGAGCGGCAAAAACAAATTCTATGCCAAGTTATAGAGGAATACGCCGAAACTGCGTCGCCAGTTGGCAGCGTCACTTTGGCTAAACTTTTTGGTGTTTCACCAGCTACTGTTAGAGCCGAAATGGCTCGCCTCGAAGTCTTAGGCCTCATCGCTCAACCACACACTTCTGCTGGTCGCGTTCCAACCGATGCCGGATATCGTTTCTATGTTAATAACCTTGATGGCGCAACTACTACTACCGCCGAATCTGAATCCGAAAAAAACTCTCTCGAGCGTAGTACTCACGCTCTCGAGGTCCGCGTCTCGTCCCAATCTCGTGCTGACGCCGCTATTCGTGGTGCTGTTGATACTCTAGTTGAACTCACCGGCAACCTTGGCCTTGCTACTATTGGTGGCCAGCTCTATCTTTCCGGTATCTCTCGTCTCTTCACCCAGCCAGAATTCGGCGATACTCGCCGCGTCCAGGCTGTCGCCAAGCTTCTTGACAACCTCGAACCATGGCTCCGTGAAGCTGCCCCTGGCGAAGCCCTCAATATCTTTATTGGTCACGAAAACCCAATCGGCAAAAACTCCGAAGTATCGCTAATTATCTCTAAATTCCGTTCACCATTCTCTGATCGTAGCTATATCGGCGTTCTTGGTCCAACTCGTCAGAACTATTCTCGTGTGATGGCTCTCGTCCGTCACGCTGGCCAGATGCTTGAAGAAATCTTATAAGGAGGCAAAATGCACAAAAAAGACCCGAAAAATCCGGAAAAAATTGAGCAACCAAATGGATTTGAGGCCAAAATCACCGAGCTCACCAATGATTTACAGCGTACTCGTGCCGATTTTGAGAATTATCGCAAACAGACCGAGATTCAAAAAGAGAATGAAAAGAAATCCACGCGGCTTGCCACCGTCTTTAAAGTTCTTCCTCTCTTAGACGACATTGAACGCGCTATTAATACCTATGAAGAGCTAAAACCTCTCGAAAAATCCCTTGAAAAGACTCTAAAAGACCTTAGTCTCGCCAAAATCGACTCCAACCCTGGCACCGAGTTTAATCCAGATCTTCACGATGCTGTGATGGTCGAAGGTGAAGGCGAGAAGGAAATCGTATCCGAAACCCTCCGCCCAGGCTATTATTACGAAAACGAGGTGCTCCGCCCAGCAATGGTTAAAGTAAAGAGAGCATCTTGAAAAATCACCTCTAAAGTGGTAAAATATATCAAACAGTAGAAAAGGATTTATATGGCTGAACATAAACTAGCATTAGAAAAACGTGAAATAACTGGTAAAAAACTTAAAGCACTCCGCGATAAGGGTTTTATTCCATCTGTTGTTTATGGTGGCAAAGAGTCAGTGCTAGCTGCTTCTGAGTACGTTCCAACTGAAAAAGTACTTGAAAAAGCTGGTTACCACTCTCCAATCAACCTCGACATCGCTGGCAAGAAACAACTTGCTATCGTTAAAGATGTGCACATTGACCCAGTTTCTCGTCGCATTGTGAATATTGAGTTCCAAGCGATTAAGGCTAACGAAGTCGTTGAGGCAACTACCCCAATCGTCATCGTAAACTTTGAGGAATCTGAAGCTTCCAAGATTTACCACTTTGAGATGAATCAAGCCATGGAAGAAATCGACATTAAGGCAAAGCCTGCTGATCTTCCAAACGAGCTTACCATCGATGCCGTCAATCTCAAAGATGTTGACGACAAAATCACTCTTGCCGATCTCGTCCTCCCTAGCGGTGTTGAACTCGCCAATAAAGAGCTTGAAAAAGAACAGGTTATTGCTTCTCTCTATGACCCAGCCGCCGAAGCTGCTGCTCGTGAAGCCGAAGCTGCCGAAGAAACCACCGTTGAGGCCGCTGACGTCCCAGCTGACAATGGTACTAAGCCAGAAGAAGCTGCTGAAGAATCAGCTGAGTAAAGAATTTAATTAAAAATAACCCCCGTTTAGAGGGGGTTATTTTTATAGCACCTTAGTATTCTCAATTAGTCTTTCTTTAAACGCAGCGCGTGCCTCATCAGCATTATTGATGTCGCCATGCCAAGCGTAAAGCGCCGGATCCTGCAAAGCTCTTGCAAACGAGAACGTTACCGCCCAAGGGAACGGACCATTCTTTTTTACTTCTGCAAGATTATTCGTTGCTTGTTCAACCGATTGCCCGCCCGATAAGAACACCACACCAGCTAGCTCTTCCGGTACGTGTGCCTTCAATACGTCAGCCGTAGCCTTACCGACTTCTTCAGGTGTTGATTGCACTTCCTGTTGTTTGCCGGCTAGTACCATGTTTACCTTCAAAATACATGCCTCGAGTTTTACACCAAACTTCTTTAGCTCGCTAAACAGGGAATCAAGGATTTTGCTTGTTACCTCAACATTCTTTTCAATCGGGTAATTCCCATCATAAACTACTTCTGGTTCCACAATTGGTACCAGCCCAGCGGATTGACAATCCTTAGCGTATTCAGCCAGGATATGACAGTTCTCAGTAATTGCATAATCAGTTGGCGTCAGGATTTCACCGTTCTCGGATAGAGTCAGGTTAAATGCCGCACGCCACTTGGCGAATCGGAGCCCCATACCATAGTATTCGCGAAGTCTCTCCGGCAAATCATCCAATCCCTTTGTATAGGTCTCCTCCGAACCTTCAATCTTCTCGAGACCCTTATCGACCTTGATTCCAGGGATAATCCGCTTTGAAATCAGATAGTCTACGTTCGTCATACCATTGTCGGCCTTATCACGTGCCGTTTCGTCAAACAAAATCACACCATTCACATACTTTTCAAGATCCGGAGTCGTAAAGAAGATATTTCTGTAATCATGTCTGTTTTCGAAAGTATCCTCAATATTTAGTTCCGCGAACTTCTTTTTAATTGATCCACCAGATTCATCGGCGGCCAAAATTCCTTTCTTCTTCGCTACCAAGCTCGCTGCAATTAGCTCCAAGCTCTCCTCTGGCATATTAGCAAGATTCTTAAGTTCGTCCAGTGTTAATACCGAATCAAGATTAGAGTTTTCAACGTTTACTTTTGCCATTTTTAAGCTTTCCTCCACTGTGTTACCTAATACAAATCCACCTAACACCGTTGCCGCAATAATAGAATAAGCTGAAGTATGTGTAAGCTTATCAATTCTTTCAATCGTAATTGGTTCTGTAATGTCATGATAAGAAATCATGTTTTCAGTGATAAAAATTACGTTATCATGTTCAATGCCCTCAGCTGACTCTGCAAATACCAAATCTGCTCTGTGTACCAACTCCCTCATATACGGGTCATTATTGTTTTTCATGTAGAGTACAAACTTAGCATCCTTATGGTCCTCAAGATAAGACGCGATTTTTTCTGCCGTTTCTTGCGACAAATGTGCCGATCTATCTACAAACACATAATCATAAGTCTTTCTCGGAGTATTAAAAGCAGACATTACATCTTGCGTAGGCACAAGATATGAAACACCATCGTCCGAAATCAGAATGTATCTGCGAAAAGCCGCCTCAACCGACTTATCTTCATCTTCCTTCAAATCAAAATCTGAAGCCGAGATTTTAGCTTCAATCCCCATTTTTTTCAGCACTTCCAGCGATACCGCCGCCCCACCAAGGCTTGAATGGCGATTGTAAAAAAAGTGTTCAGACGCGTTAAAGCTCACATTGAGCCAGGTTACATTGTGTTTGTCTTTTTCAAAATCCGTCGAACGACTATCAAGATTAAGATAAACGTCCTTCAGGACATTGCCCACGATTAAAATACTCATGTTTTAATTATATCACACCTAGAATACCGCGCAGCGCGAATGCCGTGTCTTCGTGATTACGGACTGTAATCGTATCAATCCCCATTTGTACCACTGGGTAATCATTACCGCCCGGCTGTGTCATGTCACCGAAGTATAAAATATCGGACTTTTCGACTTTTAATTCTTCCAGAAGGTGTGTCATGCCAAAGGTTTTGTTCATGCCAGGAGTTATTGCGTTAATCGACGTTGTGCCACCGATTTCATAATCAAATTCCGGTGCGAGTTCCTTACACCTTTTTACAATCTGTTCACGCTTCTTGTGGTCCGGATCCCATGCGTATTTTTCCTCCGTACCAGCGCTTTGTCCGAGTGCCGAGAATGTCACTTGTGATAAACGGTTTTCAATAATCTCATCACCTGGCTTTAGCTTGTCTTCTTCCCAGTAGTCTAACTCTTTTGCAGCTTGTTCAATTGTCTCGGAAATCTTCTTCACTTGTTCCTCAGTAAGTGGGTAACTATAAACCTGATCCCAATCCTTTTTTTCGACATTATAGCGGTAATATTGCGTACCTTGAGCCACAAACAAATGCAAATGACTTAACTGTTCCGGAGTCGGGTTAGGCAACCGGTTCACGATTTGAATCAAGAATTGATCAAATTTCTGCCCCGAAATTGGACAAATTTCAAATTTGTCTAGGCATTTCGTGAGTAATTTCGCAATCTCATCCGTGATTGGTGTCTTGGCCACATTTAATGTTTGGTCGATATCAAACGCTAGAACTTTTTTCATGATTTCATTATAGCATGATATAATTAAGACATGAAATCATATATCGTGGGCAACTGGAAGCTGAATTTTACGGTCGGAGAAGCTTCCATCTATCTTCATAAACTCCAAAAGAGAATACCAAACTATCGTGATGTTGAGGTTGTCGTTGCGCCAAGTGCGCTCGCTCTTCAAACCCTGTCTCTTCAAATTGACCGCCACAAAATGAAACTCGCCGCTCAAAACGCCTATCATCGTGATTATGGTGCCTTTACTGGTGAAATTTCGTTTAGCCAACTCCGTGGCATTGCTGATTATTGTATCGTTGGCCATTCTGAGCGTCGTTACATTTTCCGCGAAGATGACAAAGTCATTCAAAAGAAGGTTGAAGCCGCTGTTCGCAACAAGATTACCCCAATTCTTTGCGTTGGCGAAACCGAATCCGAACGTGCCTTTGGCGAAACTGCCGATGTCATTCGTGATCAGGTTATTGGCGGGCTCGCCGAAGTCTCCGAAGAAGACATTGATAAAGTCATTATTGCCTACGAACCAGTCTGGGCCATTTCTAGCACTAAATCTGCTAAACTTGCCTCCCCAGACGAAATTGCTGAAGTTGTCAAACTTATCCGTAAAATTTTGAAAGACGCCTACGGTGAAAAGACCGCCGAAAACGTGCCAATCCTCTTTGGTGGTAGCGTCAATCCATCCAATGCCGGCGCCTACCTCACTGTTCCGGGCGTGAATGGCCTCCTCATCGGTGGCTCCAGCTTGATTCTTACTGAGTTTACTGATATAATCGAGGTAGCAAAAAGAGTGAAATCATGAACAGACGATACATCGATTTCGTGCCAACGCACAAAGTAGAGAAAACTGCGACCAAGCCTGCTGCTAAGGCCGCCCCTGCTAGTGCTAAAAAACCGGGAATTGATGAAGTTGAAATCAGCGAAATGTTCGCTGTTCGTGAAAACAAGCCTCGCGCCGGTGTTACCGTCTCAAAGCACCCACAGAAAAAACCGGCCACTTACGAAGAAAAATTTGTTAGAACTAATGTCTCTAAGCGCCCACTCGGCGAAGATAAGGACGTAGCCGCTGCTAAGGCCCACAAACTTACTAGGATGCCGGTTCAGCCAGTTAAAGCTGCACCAAAAGTCGCCACAGCACCAACTCCAGCTGAGAAAAAAGCGGCTGAAACTGTCAAACTTCCAAAAGCCAACTTCGTAAACACCGAAAAAGTCGCCAAGCGTCCACTCTCAAAGAATGTTTATCAGAAAAAGATCGTAGTTCCAGAAGAAGAGCCTGCTGGCCCAGTTACTATCATTAATAAGCCAGAGAAAGATTCCCGCGTCGGTCTCATTGTTACTATTATTATTACTATTATTCTTGGCGCCACCGCCGGGACCGTTGCGTTCTTACTCCTTCCTAAATAAAATGAGCGAAATTTTAAAGAAATATCTAATCAAAAGCAATAAAGAAGACATCCTCCATTCTACTACCTATGGTAAAGCCCAAAGCGGTAGCAATATTGGGAACACGTCTACTGAAACATTCGCGGCTAGGCTTGCTTTGGAGCGTAACCGTCATATCGTAAAAGGATACAGCCATTCAAGCTTGATGGGGAAGAACATCGTCCATGGCTCTCCAAAGCCAAAAACTTACACACCCCCAGAACATAAACCTCGTTTTACTCGCCAACCAAAAAATCCTAGCAATTAAAGAGAAAAAATGATATAATTAAGCCCATGGTGGGATTAGCTCAGATGGTTAGAGCGTCTGATTGTGGTCCAGAAGGTCGTCGGTTCGATCCCGATATCCCACCCCATGCGGGTATAGTACAGTGGTTAGTATGCAAGTTTTCCAAACTTGAGATGAGAGTTCGATTCTCTCTACCCGCACCAGATAAAAAAGAAGATAAGAGCCTGCTCTTATCTTATTTTGTTTTTCGCTCTCTTTGTAGTAAAATATATCTATAATTTAAGAGTTATCATGGCAAAAAAACTAATTACCATTATTGTTCCTGCTTTCAACGAAGAAGAAGCCCTGCCAAAGTGTTTAGAACGTATCACGAAGCTAATCAACAAAGAAAAGGCCTATGATTTTGAAGTGCTCCTAGTAGATGATGGCTCCAAAGATAAAACCGTTGAAATTATAAAAGCCAAGCGTAAAGAGGATAAGCGTTTCAGCTATCTCACTTTTTCCCGCAATTTTGGCAAAGAAATTGCCATCATGGCTGGTCTTGACTACGCCAAAGGTGATGCCGTGATTTTTATTGACGCCGATCTTCAAGACCCGCCAGAGGTTATCCCAGAGTTAATTAAATACTGGGAAAAAGGCTACGACGATGTCTACGCCAAGCGTCGCTCCAGAAAGGGCGAAACCTGGCTTAAAAAGTGGACCTCCAAGATGTATTACCGCGTACTCCAAAAGATGACCAATGTCGAGATTCAGAAAGACACTGGTGACTTTCGTCTGCTAGATCGTAGGTGCGTCAATGCACTTAAAAAAATGCGCGAATCATCTCGCAACTCCAAGAGCATGTTTAGCTGGATTGGTTATAAGAAAAAAGAAGTCCTGTACGACCGTGACCCTCGCATCGCAGGGAAGACTAAATGGAACTATGTTCGCCTTATTGATCTTGCCCTCGATGGCATTACGTCCTTTACTACCTCACCACTAAAAATCTCCACCTACATCGCCATCCCAACCTTCATTATCTTTATTATCTACTTTATTTACGCCATTATTAAAGCTATTGTTATCAACACGCCTGTTCAGGCCTATCAGGCCATCATTCTACTCATCCTCTTCTTCGCCGGAGTCAACATCATGCTCTTCGGTATCATCGGCGAGTATCTCGGCCGTATCTTCAAAGAGAGCAAGGGCCGCCCACTTTATTTCGTAGATGAATATAACGGAAAGAAGGAAATGAATGATGGCAAAGAAAAAAGTGCAAAAAAATAGCGAACCAAAGAAGTTTTATTTCTTTAAAAAGCACAAAACCGCGCTTCTCTTAGCACTTATCATCTTAATTCAAACTGTAGTTTTTATCCTAGTTGGTACTGAAAAACAATATTTTCACATGGATGAGGCTTATTCATTTGGCCTCTCCAGCTACGACAAAGTCGAAATTCACGACAACGAAGATTTTTATAATACCTGGCACGACGGGGCTTACTATGCCGATTATCTTGAAGTAAATGACAACGAACGCTTTAATCTCACGCCAGTCTACGAAAACCAGAAGAACGATGTCCACCCGCCATTTTATTACTTCCTCCTCCGCATTTTTATGGAGTTTTCGCCAAACCGCATCACTAAATGGGGCGGCATCATTCTAAACATTATCATCTACGCGCTTATTACGGTTTTCACTTTTTTCATCACAAAAAGACTCTGGGCAGGGAAGCATCACGCTGATGCTATCGCCCTGGCCGTTGCCTTCACTTCATCCGTCACACTCGCTGCGTTGACCAGTGTTGTTTACATCAGAATGTATGCACTTTCAACCTTAAATATCGCCATTATCACTTATCTCCACCTCAGACTAATCGAGAATTACGACCGAAAAACCCTTATTTTCATCTCACTTTCGGCGCTCATTGGTTCGCTTACCCACTATTTCTTCCTTTTCTACCTATTTATCCTCTTTATCATGACACTTATCCGTCGTATTAAAAACAAAGAAAAAATCGCCGGCTATATCATCGCTATTGCTGTGGCTGCTGTGTTATCGCTCTTAATCTTCCCGTACTCAATTCAGCATATTCTTTTTAGCAATCGTGGCACCGGCGCCGTTAGTGGAATCTTCAGCCCAGATTCGTTATCCCAAATTAGCGAATTTCTTGATCTTGCACAGACCTATACCTTTAACGGCATGCTTATTCCAATCACCATCACCTTTGTTTTGCTGCTCATCATCTCTTGTAGACACCTATCCAAGATTAAAATCAACCGAGCCTTCTGGTACGTTTTCTGCCCGACCATCTTTTATTTTCTCCTTACCGCCGTCGCATCTCCATATATTGAACTAAGATACATTATGCCAATTTGTGGTATGTTCTTTGTTGTTATGATTTACCTACTCGATGCGGCGCTAGAGATTAGAATCCCCGCTACCATCACTAAAATCATCACGGCAATCGTCCTAGTTATCACTTTGATTACACCATTTATCACTAAAACCGAACCAATGCAAATTCTTTATCGCGACAAAAAAACTATTGTCACTCGTGTCGAAGATGAGTTAAATCTTCCAACCGTTTATTGGTTTAATAAAGATGAAGATCGTTTTTTGGATGATATCTACTTATTTACTAAACTAGATAATTCCTACATCTCAAGAGATAATGAATTAACCGCCGAAAGTATTAAAACAATCTTGGAAGGAAAAGACCTTTCAAAGGGATTAATTGTTTTCATCAACGCAAATCAGGACAACGAAAAAATCCTCGAGACCTTCATGAAGGCTACTAGTTTTGGCTTAAGTATTCATGAAGAGCATATGAATGCCTGCGACATTTATTTGCTAAAAGGCGATTAGACGCCCCGCGCCTTCATCTGTTTTATGCTATAATATATACATGGAAAAAATTAGGGAGCAATTAGAAAAAGTAATCAAAGAATTATATGGCATTGATTTTAGTGCTAATCTGTCTGAGGCCCCAGAAAACATCGATGCAGATTATTCTACTAATGCTCCATTGAAGCTTACTAGGGAACTACACAAACCTCCGATGGCTATTGCCGAGGAGCTAAAAACCAAATTTGACCATGCTTCCACTTCTGCACCTGGTTTCTTAAACTTTACCATCACCGATGATTATCTCAAAAATGAGATCACCGAGCTCTCCGAGAATTTCGAAAGCGCCGTTTCTTCCGACGAATACGCTGATAAAACCATCATTTGTGAATTTTCTGATCCAAATCCATTTAAGGTTCTTCATGTCGGTCACCTTTATACCTCCATTGTCGGCGATTCCATCTCGCGCCTCTTTGAAAACGCGGGTGCCACAGTTATTCGTGCTAATTTCGGTGGTGATGTCGGACTCCATGTCGCTAAAACCATGTACGTCTTAAGGCAAAAATCCATTGAAGACCTCACTATCGAAGACATTGCTAGGTGTTACGTCGAGGGAACCGCTGCCTATGATGAGGACGAAACTGCTCACGAAGAAATCACTAAGCTGAATAAAGAGATTTATAAGATCAATAGCGAAAACTTCCACGATTCTGATCTTGCCAAGCTCTATTGGCGTGGCCGCGAGCTCTCCTACGATTATTTCAACGATTTTTATGCCAAAATTGGTGTTAAATTTGACAAGTATTATCCAGAATCCACTGTTGCCGATCTCGGTTTGAAAACTGTTAAAGACCAACTCGGTCGCGGTGTTTATGAAATGAGCGACGGCGCCACCATTTTTAATGGAGATAAATACGGCCTTCATACTCGCGTATTTATCAATAAAGAAGGTGTTCCGACTTACGAAGCTAAAGATGTTGGTCTTATCCTTACAAAATGGCAAGATTATCATTTTGACAAATCTGTCGTCATCACCGGTAGCGAACAACTCGATTATATGAAAGTAGTTTTAAAATCCATCGAGCAATTTGAGCCAGAGTTAGTCGCAAAAACTAGTCACCTAATCCATGGTCTCGTTAAGCTTCCTGGTAACGTCAAAATGTCCTCGAGAAAAGGCAACTTTCTAAAAGCCGTTGACGTCCTTGATATGATTAAAGATGAACTAAAATCTGAGTATAATTCTGAAGACGAAAGAGTTATCATGGCCGCCACAAAATACGCCTTTTTGAAGTATAAGATGGGCGGTGATATCATCTTTGATCCAAAAGAATCCGTCAAAATGACAGGAAACTCTGGCCCGTATCTCCTATACTCCGCCGTTCGTGCTAAAAAGATTCTCCAAAAGAGCGAAGCTAAGGGCGAACAAAAAGAGGACTACGATTTGGACCCAGCCGAAAGAAATCTTATCAAAAAGATTCTAGAGTATAAGCCAATTCTAAAAGATGCCACCAACGAAATGGCGCCACACAAAGTTGCAAACTATCTTTACGAACTCGCCCAAGAGTTCTCCCGCTTCTACGAAAACTGCCAAGTAAACGGTTGCGACAAAGAGACCGAGCGCCTAAAGCTCGTCCGAGTATATCTCCGCGTCATGACTCACGGCCTTGACATTCTTGGCATTAATATCCCGGAGGAAATGTAATGAAAAAAGCCAAGCTGCTCTGGATTGACCTTGAAATGACTGGTCTCGATCCAGAAAAAGATAGAATCCTAGAAGTGGCCGCCATCGCTACCGACATGGAGTTAACGGAAATTGCCCGCATGGAGGCGGTTATTAAAGTTGACGAATCTCTTATGGAAGAACGCATGGTTGGCGAGTTCTGGACCAAAAACCAAGCTAGCTACGACGCTCTGTTTGAACAAAACGCTACCGGTAAAGACATTAAAGAAGTTGAAAGTGAACTCCTAGCATTTCTAGACCAAAACTTTGGCAACGAAATCTATCTCTCCGGCAACTCTATTCACCAAGATCGCAAGTTCATTGAAAGGGAAATGCCGGAATTAAACAAGAGACTTCATTACCGTATGCTTGATGTTTCTGCCTGGAAGATTTATTTTGAAAACGCTTTGAATAAAAAATTTATCAAACCAGATAATCACCGCGCCCTAGACGACATCAACGGCTCAATTGATGAGTTTAAATGGTATTTATCATTCATTAAAAAGTAGGGAATATGGATATTAAATCAGTCACCGGTATTGGTAATTACGAAGAAAAACCAGAAAAAGAACGTACCCTGTATCTTAAAGATGATAAGGTTTTTCTGGTCGTTAATAAAAACACAATCGAAGTTCGTACCGATCACGAACTTAGCAAACTTCTTACCGAAAAGTATGAATCTGTTATGGAATCACGCTATTTTGGCCGTGGTGGCATTGAAATCGTGCTGGCAGGGCAACTCACAAAAAGCGAACTAGAAGATCTAGTTCGCTTAAGCTACAACCTGAGCTAATTATTTTTCTTCTTTATCTTTCTTAGCTTCACGACGGCGGTTCAAGCGGTTCATTGCTTTTACAATCATAAAGATTACCCAAGCAATGATGAGGAACTGAATCACGTTTTGTATGAAACTACCATACCGAATTACAGCCTCATCACCAGTGCCAAAGAAGTTTGGAATTGTAATTACAAGCCCGGTGAAATCAACACCGCCAGCAATTAATCCAACAATTGGCATCACAATGTCGTTCACAAGGGAATTAACGATTGCTGTAAAAGCGCCACCTACGGCTACACCTACCGCGAGCTCTACTACTGATCCACGGTTGATGAATTCAACAAACTCTTTCTTAAAACCAGAACTTTTCTCGCGAGCTGCTGCTAGTTTCTCTTTTGCTTTCTCTGACTTTTTTTCGGTTTTTTCTGCCATTTGGCTCCTTTCTTATTTTGCTTCTGAGAAATTTTTAAATTGTTCGCTGAGATTATCTAAGCTCTTATACGAAGAATTTAGAAAATCCTTATACGATGTTTCGCTCACCGCATTATAGATTGTCTTCATCTCCGTTTGGATTAAAGATATCTCAGACGCCATCTTAGCTGCAAAGATACGGTCTAGCATCCCGTTAATCTTCGCCTCAAATAATTCATTATGAAGCTCCTGTTGCAAAGCTTCAAATTTAGCCTTCGTTTTCTTATTTTCGGAGCCACTCTTATAAGAATATTTAGTTGAAATATACTTAGTTAGTTCGCTATCAGTATTTGAAAAAACGGTGTTAAGTGATGCTCCGTTTGCTCTTAAACTAGAGTTCTTGATGTATGGCTGAAAATTAGCAATTTCTGCCGTCGTTCCATCCAGATGGAGTTTAAGATTAACCGATAAATCCTTAGCGCTCTTTTTGTTACCACCCACAATTGAGCCGAAGATAATAATACCAATTACTGCCACCACCCCAATTAACGCGACCTTCATAATTGGTGAAGAGAGGATGCCAGGCTTTGGTGCCTTTGGCGGGCGAACATTATTAGAGATTTGCGAGAGATACTCTTGTTGGTTCATGCTATAATTATACCATGAACGATGCGAAGGAGGAAATTAAATCTCGGCTTAGCATTGAAGATGTGGTTGGGCGCTATGTAGAGCTGAAACGAGCCGGCCGTAACTTAAAAGGCCATTCACCTTGGGGAGTAGATAAAACTCCAAGTTTCATGGTCTCACCAGAAAAAGGCATTTGGCATGATTTCTCCGCCAATAAAGGTGGTGACATTTTTACGTTCGTTATGGAAGTAGAAGGCATCAGCTTTAAAGAGGCCATGGAAAAACTCGCTGCAGAAGCTGGCGTTGATCTTACCAAATATCGTGGCGGCGATCCAAACATCACTAGACGAAAGCTCCGCGCGAAAGAAGCTCTGGAGCTCGCTACCCGTTACTATCAAGCCTGCCTCGCACGTAATCGTGAAGTCTGTGAGTACGTTTTTTATAAACGAAACCTCAACCGTGGCACTGTTAAAGAATTTAAAATTGGCTACTCTCCCTCAAGCGGTAAAGCCCTCTGTGACGCCCTCAAAAAGCGCGACTTTACCGACCAAGAGCTTCGTGACGCTGGGCTTCTAAACCAATACGGCAAAGATATGTTTAGAGACCGTATGATGATTCCGTTTATCGATACCACCGGCAACATCATCGGCTTCACTGCTAGAATCGTTGGCAAAGGTGAACCAAAATATTTGAACACCCAAGATACAATTCTGTTCAATAAATCCCGCTTCATCTTCGGCCTACACAACGCTAAAGAATCCATCCGTAAAAACGGTTTCGTTGTAATCGTAGAAGGGAACATGGATGTAATTTCTTCTCACCAAGCCGGTGTCAAAGAAGCCGTCGCCACCTCTGGTACCGCC
>CAZORJ010000002.1:0-20039 GCA_964582425.1 uncultured Candidatus Saccharibacteria bacterium | reverse complement strand
TCCAGAACGTATAAAGCTTATAATGAATGAGCTCGGTATTACTGAAAAAGATCGCTTAGTTGCAATCGAGGCGGCGAAAAAACGAGAAAAGTCCGGCAATCTACCAGCTGCAGCTATCTCACTTGGTACCAAAAAAATCGTGGTAGGTCGGAAAACTGGAATTCTCTCCCCAATTTCTAGCACAATCCTGAACGCGCTCAAGGTCGTTAGTAAAATTCCAGACGAAGTTGATCTCATTGCTCCAGCTGTGCTCGAACCAATTCTGGAAATCAAAAACAAGACTTCTAATTTTAAAGAAAGCTATTTAAAACTTGGTGAAGTCTTGATCGCGCTTTCTATTTGCTCAACTACTAACCCGGTTGTGAAAAAAGTACTCGAAAACCTCGACAAGCTACGAGATACTGAGCTTCATGCTACGCATATGATTGCGGATGATGAATTGGTTGTGCTATCAAACCTCGGTATCAACGCCACCTGTGGCACCGAAATAGATATTAATTAAACAAAAAGCCGGCCTTAGGGCCGGTTTTTGTTATTCAGTTTCTTCGTCAGTCGTAACAGTATCGGTCGCTGGTACGAAAACAATTTCTTGTGTGCCAGAGGTTATAGTTAAAGTCTCTTTCTTCTGGTTGAGTACATATTCAAAAGTATCATTCAAAGTATAAAGCCAGTTAGTCTCAATGTTGAGTTTCTTGTCATCCATCGACCAAATAAAGTCGTAATCATTATAATGACGGTTAGTTGTAAGCTTACCTTTACCAATCTCAGTGAAATTCCAAATCACAGTTGGCTCATCTTCACGTGCCCAGGTGCCAACCTTTACTAGAAACTCGGCATCTCTCACATCCGGCTTCTTGGTCAGGGTTTTAAAGAGAAAAAACGCACCCACGCCCAGCGTAAATAAGCCAATAATCAGCACAAAAATCGAACGCTTCAATTTTGGATCCATCGGCTCTTTCACCGGTTCCGGCATTTCAGGAATTTTGTTTTTGGACTCGATAATTACCACGTCGTCTGGAGTAACTTTTGGTTTTGGCGCTTCTTCAACCTTTGCTTCTTTTTCTGGCTCAGGTTTCTTCGCATCTGTGCTTTTATTGTTATCCATAAGCACATTTTAACAATAAAAAATCTAAAAGTAAAGATTAGCCTTCACAAGGTTGTAATAAGTATGTACAGCAGTGCGGAAATTATTCAATTCAGAGTCCTTAATCTTAGTGTATTTGCCATTGTAATACTTAAAAACACCATCCGGGCGGACTTCGTAACGAATCGTGACGCCTTGCGGCTCGCCTTTTTCATCAAACCAGCCTTCGTGCCAAACCCAAACATTCTTCTTGTGGAGGCAGAATTCTCTCTGATGTCCAGCCGGAATCGGTCCAAAAATTGTCCTACCAATCGCTGATTCTGCATTAATTAAATCCGCATAAGTCATCATACTAGATTGGCGAAGGTCAAAAGGACTAATCTTCTTAACGGCACTTCCAGGAGTGGCATTGCCGTAATAATTAACTTTTTTGAATGGCGCCGAGAGATGCGCTGAGAGTTTTTCTGGATCTAAGAATTCCGCAAACGACATTTTTCAATCTCCTCTGCGATTTCGTTTAACTCTTTGTAGATTTCGTAAGCCTCTTTCGCTTCTTCAAAAGCA
Organism: uncultured Candidatus Saccharibacteria bacterium; assembly: GCA_964582425.1. Taxonomy (GTDB): domain Bacteria; phylum Patescibacteriota; class Saccharimonadia; order Saccharimonadales; family Saccharimonadaceae; genus Nanosyncoccus. The sequence continues at coordinate 18,391 of CAZORJ010000002.1, read as the reverse complement.
AATGCCTCGCGTTTAGCGGTCATTGGAATCTGAAAAACGGAAGAGTTGTTCTGCATTTTTGGTCGTTTCCTTCTCTACTGTTTCGAAATCTAATTCTAGTTTATTACTTAGCCATTCTGCGATATTATAAATATACGCCGATTCATTTATCATACCACGAAATGGGATAGGAGTCAAGAAAGGCGCATCTGTTTCACGCAAGATTCTCTCAAGTGGCGGAGTCGGTAAAGTTGAATAAGTGGCGAGTCCATTTACGCCCACATAAAAGTCCGTTTCATTCAAAATTTTCTTCAAAGTCTTCTTACTATCCGTAAAAGAGTGCACTACGCCACGCACTTCCGGGAAGTTCGCTGTCACCGCAAAGAAGTCCTCAAAAGCATTACGTACATGAAAAGAAAGTGGCAAATCATTATCTTTCGCGAGCTGCAACATTTCATTAAAAAGTCTAATCTGCGCATCGCGGTCGTGATCCTCGGAATGGTAATCCAGCCCCACTTCACCAATCGCGACTAATTTTTCGCAATCCCTATCAAAAACCGCGTTACTACAATCAATTTTTTTACCACCGTTGGTTTCTTCCGGATGTACGCCGTAAGTCCAATAAACACCCTTATGTGTATTGGCAAAATCTTTGGCCACCATTGAGTCAATCGGATCCGTACCAATACAAACGATTTTTTTAACACCGTTTGCCATTGAACGCTTCACCATCTCTTCGGCCTGCTCTTCTTGAAAAAACTGACGGTCGTGAAGATGTGAGTGTGAATCTATTAGATAAGACATAGAAGAATTATAACACACCTATTCGTCATCGTAAGGCAACCACATGTCTGGATTTAACTGATTCCCTAGTAAGTAAAGCTTAAATTGTTCAAGCGTAAGCCCATATCTAATACAAAGGAATTTCGCTTCAGCTACACGAAGCTCATTAAACATTCTTTCTGGTAAGCCGATATCAACGAAGTCCGCATATGTGTACAGGTTATTAGGATCAGAAATTACTTGGTCACGGAGAATTGGCCATTTAATATTTTCATCAAATCCGTAGAGATTAGATAGCATAACTGTACCATCGGTAGTCAGAACATCATTTGCAATTACGTTGTAATATTGTCTCGATACGACGTGATAAATGTTAATTATTCCTTCTACTCTTTCTGTGCTGACGACCGTAACAGGTACAAGTTCGTCGTCTTGAACCTTGTAAATTCTAACACCTGGGTAGAATCTAGTTGGGTCATCCACGGAAATGAATTCGTTGTTATCAACATCGAACACGCCATGCCAACCGTAGGTCTTAAGCTCGCTACCATCACTGAATTTGGTAAGTTGATGATATGAACCAGGTCTGGTTTTTTCAATCCAAGCAGGGTATTCGGTACCTGCTGCACCATTACTGTAATCCCAAACTTTAAGCTCATCTTGATAAGTTATTTCTTCTACTGGTTTAGTGGTGCCATCAGCCAATGTAATTAGAGTTCCTTCAACCAGACATGCTGAAGTATCAATTACGGCAGTGATTTGGATATCTCCACTAACATTATCGACTCTGACGTTACCAGCATTAGTACCAGTACGGGTGTATGTGTATTCTGAAGCATCAAGCGTCCTGTCATCCATTACTACCGTAATAGTATTTGGTAAACTGTAACTCGTCGTGAGCGTATTACTATTCGGAGTAATTTTACCTTGATATGTGCCACCGGCGGCAATAGACGTTCCAGATGTATGTGCTATAGTACCATAAGTAATATTGGCACTCACATTGTATGTCCAGATAAGTGCAGTGTCGGCGGTTTTCGAGGCTGGGCCAGGGTTAGTTGTCGCATCCGAGATTTGATCCGCAGTATTACCGGCGTCATCAAGACCTGTCACTACGAAATGATAAGTGTCTTCTGAAAGCCCAGTAAACAAATAGGAATTAGTAGTACCGCTAACTGTAATTGGATTGTCACAGCCAGAGCTGGTGCATTTATAAATGTCATAACTTAACACACCAACGTTGTCGGTACCGTTCCAAGTTAACGTTGCTTCACCAGTAACAGTTTTATTCTTACTTATAGCCACATTGCTAATTACTGGCGCTTGGCTGTCAACGAAAGAGGCATCTTTATCTACGGCAATATGGACTTCCCCAACATTTACATATGTACTGTCATAATTAATTGTAATTCCGGCGGTAGCAGTTTCGGACGCAAAGGCGGCACCATTAGCTTTCTTCAAGTAGAAGGCATAAGTTCCGGTAGTGTTGGCCGCAATAGTCTGGGAACCCAAGGTATTTCCGTTTGAATCTACTACTTCGAAATCTGGACTAAGGCTATTGATAGTGAAGGATTTAGAATCGTCAAAGGTGCTCTCAACACTGATTTGGAACGGGGTTAAAGTATTATTACCAGATAAATCTCCTTCATTACTACCACTGATATTGCCTATTATGATTGGATCGGCCTCATTAACTGGTTCAACATTCATTCCACCTTCGGTACCATGTTCGCCAGACACATAATCAGTAGATAGAATGATTTGAAAAGTTTTAGAAGAGTTAGCTGGTATGGTTTCACCAATAGTTATTCCACTTAATTCATAAGTAATATCGCGAACTTCATTCGCAGAAATCCTTAGTCGCATATTCGAGTCTGGCGCCGTGAAGGCAAAATCGTCACCTGTGGTGTTTGTAATAGTTAAGCTATAAGTTGCTTGAAGAGTATCGGTGTTATCCAGACCGCCAAGGAAAGTAAGATCAAAATCGATATCGCCAGTAGTGGCATCAACGGATGGGTTTGGTGTGCCACTTACGTTAATACCAGATACGTAAGAAATATTCGTAATTTTTATTTCACCAGTTTCTATGTATTCGTAACCATTTGTAATTGTATAACTCTGTCCCAAGGAATCAACAGTTACAACTACATCAGTTAATGCAGGACGATGGGCAGCAGTAGTACAGGTAATAACAAGAACGCCAGTACTAATACTGCCACTTGGTGAAGCACAAGTTGCACCGCCAATGCTAACATTTAAATCGGAAGGAACAAAATCTGTCATCATGGAAGTAGTGATAGTGACAGTTTCGTTACCAGCTCTTGTCCCAGAAGCTGGCGAAATGGTCGCTTCGCCACCAACTACATCGCTTGCTTCGATTAGTGCGTGATAAGTTAAATTGGTTTGATAGGCGCCTGGCGTGGAAAGAATATCATCACCTAATCTTACGCCATAATAAATATCAAAAGAATCTGTCCCAGAAATGGTACCAGTTTTGTTTCGAATTAAAGTATGAATAGGACTAACTTTGACGCCTGCATAAGTGCTACTAGCGCTTGGAAAACCAGCCGTGTAAGAGCTGCTAAATGCATTCGGTGGCAAACCGCTAGTACCACTCGGTATGCCAAAACCCCAGTTATTAACGTTTAAGGTGGAAGCCGTAGAGGGTGTAGTGTTGATTGGGATTATGGATGGGCTAGAACTAGTACCCCCACTTAAAATCAAACTACCTTGTGATGATTCATTGCTATCTACATCTACAAAAATCTTGTATCCAGACGGAGAATTCGTAGAAATGGAAATGGTTCTCATTGTACTAACGTATTGATCAGGCAAATCGAAAGGCAAAACATCAATAACCTGGTCCTCATTTTGCATAGACCAAGTAACAGAGTAGCCATTTGGATTAATCGTTGCAAAAACAACGCCATTTTCTAACGATAATGACATCAAAAACACCATTATCGTTATGCAGAACGGCTGCATAAAAATGGTAATCAGGCGTCCCAAAACTCTATGAATAACTGCCCTCATCCTACTAATAATTATAGTGAAAAAAGTGGCTCGTTTCAATAGTTTTTATGCTTTAAAAACAGCGGTAATTAATTACGATTTTCACGTTTTCTTTTAATTGGATCAAGCTGACGCTTGCGAAGACGAAGCGATTTTGGTGTGATCTCTAGCAGCTCGTCGTCTAATAGAAAATCCAAACATTGTTCAAGTGAGAGCTGTGTGTAAGGAGTAAGTTGAATAGCTCCGTCCGAGGCGTGAGTACGCATGTTAGTTAATTGTTTTTCTTTGCAGATGTTGATGTCAATATCTTCTTTTCTATTTGAAAGACCAACAATCATACCTTGATAAACTGGAACTTGTGGCGGGATAAATAGCACTCCGCGAGCCTGTGCGGCGTCAAGAGCATATGAAGTCGAAACCCCATCTTCAAAAGCAACTAGTGCCCCGTTTCTCTCCGGCTTAAATCTCCCCTCGGTTGGGCGATAACCACAAGGGATGCTAGACATAATTACTGTACCTTTAGTAGCAGTTAATAAATTATTACGAAGTCCGATTAATACAGCAGTTGATATTTCATAAACGAAACGCGTAGATCCGGTGGTTGTAAGTTCTTGCGATTTTAGTTCGGCTTTACGAATACCAAGTTCTTGAGACACTGCGCCAACAAATTCCGGAGCAACCTCAACAGTGAGACTTTCGATTGGTTCGCATTTTTTGCCATCAATTTCGCGGTAAACTACTTCTGGACGACCAGCTTCTAGCTCATACCCTTCACGGCGCATGGTTTCAATCAAAACTGAAAGGTGTAATTCTCCGCGACCAGATACTTTATAGCCAAGCCCATCCGGCTCAATTTTCAAAGCGATATTAGTTTCAAGTTCGCGCTCTAAACGTTCGGCGATTTGACGAGAAGTCGTAAAATCACCCTCCCGGCCTTTAAGTGGCGAGGTATTAGGACCAATATAAATTGAAAGAGTAGGTGGTTCGAGTTCAATCGTCGGTAGTGCCTCTGGATTATCTCCACTAGCAATCGTGTCGCCGATATTGGCTTCGGAAACCCCAGTCATTGCTACAATATCGCCAGCAATTGCTTCAGAAACTTCTTCTTTACCGAGGCCTTTATAAATAAATAGATTTTCAATCTTAGTAGTTTTTACTGTATCTCCTCTTAGGATTTTTACGGTCTGACCCTTTTTTAGTTTGCCGCGGAAAATCTTTCCAATGCAATACTTTCCTAAATAATTATCAGCTGCAAGTGCGGCCACGAGAAGTTGTGCACTATCCGAAGATTCGTCGACATTTGGTGCTGGGATATCATTAATAATTGCTTCAAAAATAACATTTAGGTTATCATCAAGATTGGTAGTTTTACCCGCCTTTCCTTCACGAGCAATCGCGTAATAAATTGGATAATTAAGTTGAGATTCATCAGTTGCAAGTTCCAAAAATAGACTTTCGATTTCGTCTTTGACTTCTTCAATACGTGCGGCGGGTTTATCAATTTTATTGACAATCACTACAGGGCGCAGCTTTAAAGCGAGCGCCTTTTGAAGCACGAATTTGGTCTGTGGCATTGGGCCTTCCTGAGCATCTACAATTAAAAGAACGCCATCGGCCATATTAAGTGTACGCTCTACTTCGCCTGAAAAGTCAGCGTGACCAGGAGTATCAATGATATTAATTTTGTAACCATCATAGTAAACGCACGTCTGCTTTGCGGTAATTGTAATGCCACGCTCATGCTCTTGATCCATAGAATCCATAATTAACGTCTGGCTCATTTCCGCCTGATTATCGCGAAAAGTATGGGACTGTTTTAATAGCCCGTCAACCAGTGTAGTTTTGCCATGATCAACATGTGCGATAATTGCTACATTACGAATTAGATTTTTATTTAAAGTCATAGGCGTAATTATATCACTTATTGACTAAATATTCAATATGTGTTGTAAATTATGATATAATTATCTAACATGACTAATCGAAAGCAAATCAAAACTGGTATTTACGAGCCCGAAAGGTGTTGGGTTGGTGATACTCATAAGATTTGTTATAAAACTCTTGAAGAAGCCGAAATGGCAGCTCGTGTGGCGGAATACGATCATCATATTAAGGGGCATTTAACCGTTTACAAGTGCGAATATGGCGACCATTATCATCTAAGTTCTAATTAACGACCGCCAGTATTTGGTGCGCCGGGAACATTTTTAGGGATTTTAATATCTGCCGATTTACCACGACTTTCATTTAAAACCGGTACTATAGTTATGACATTATCAACTGTTTTGTCAATGTCATTAATAACTAGTTTATTATTGTTTGTTATACCAAGTAGTTCATCATTCATAAAGACTATATTAAAGTCGCCATCGGTAGAATAATCAATTTCAACATTGTTTTTATTGTCAACAATTTTTCTAATAGAAACAGCTGGCAAGGAGACAGGGTCACCCTCTTCTACTTTTGGCAAAGCATCGGTTCTAGAAATAATGTGATCCGTTAATAAATCTAGTTTATCAAAATCTGTTTCAACGTATCCATCAGTTAATGAAGCAAGTTCCAGATAGTCTGAGCCATTTTCTTCATTTGTAATAACGTAAATGTTTACGGGATCAATGCTTTTACTTAGTTTTACAACATCACTTAACGTGGTGCCGTCGTGGTCGGGCGAATGAAAACCGGCGTCGGTTAAAACAACTAAAGACTTTGTCGAGCCATATTTCCATTTTAAAGTTTTCATGACATGAAAGGCGCTAGATAGAAGTGATTCATTTTTATCGCCACCATTGCCAAGTTCTATTTCGTTTAGCTTTTCCTTAAAGATGTCAATCGTGTTACAAGATTCAAAATCGCAAAGTTGTTTATAGGCTGGATCAAAATCATTTAAATCGTAATAAGAATACAGTGCAACCCTACCTCCACTATCTAGAGTTTGTTTTGCTAATCGTTCTGCTTCCGCTTTATATTGGTCAATTAACCTATCCATCGACCAGGTTGCATCTATTAAGAATGCCGTATCATGAAGTGAAGAAATGTGGTTAGGTATTTTAAAGAAGTCTGTGATTTTAGCGAAAATTGGTCGCGAGGCATCTTCATAGAGTCCATCTTTTTCATAACTCTCGTGGTCCGACACGCTAAATTTTGAGCTACAAAGAATATCTCTTTTATTGCACCAAGTACCTATTTTTCCTTCATACCCTATCGGTTGATACGGGATTGTGGCACCGAGAATCCCTTTATGAGCCTGGCAGTCCGGCACATACATGCGGTAGCTCGACAATTTTTCTCCTCTGCAAGCCGCAGGTAGTAGGCCTTCTCCTTCTGGTAGGTAAATTTTCGGGTCACCAAACGTAGCGGCATAAATAATTTTATCTGGTGGGACGTTTGACAGAGTTTTCATTAGAACAATTGCCCCCTGAGAGTATCCGCCTAGGACGTACTTTGTAGTTTTGCATTCGTCATTTATCATTTTGGTAAGATTACTTACGCCGATTTTGACGCTTTCGCCAAATTTATATGATTCTCCGCCGCTGATATATGCGCCGAGAGTTACATCCAAATGTTCTAACCCAACGCCAACAGCAGGATAATCTAAATCGATAAATTCATAGTCAAGATTCGTCGTCTTTAATTTTTCTTCGAGAGATTCCTTGAACGAAATATATCCTCCACTATCCCATCTCCCGCCTCCAGAACCTCTGGCAAATACGACCCTGAGTTCTGGACATTTAGACGCATTAGTTGTTTTTATGATGCTCACACTACTGACGATTAGCACGAGAGCAGACAATAATAAAAATTTTTTCATTTAACCTCCACATTTTTTCGACATGAAAGCATGCCTGCAATAAAGATACAACCCCCTACCAGAAATCTATGATATAATAGAGGCGAATTGGAGGAAAAATGGATAAAAAACAACGCGAGTGGGACGAATATTTCATGAAAATCGCCGAAACGGTTGCGCTTAAAAGTAAAGACCCTTCATCAAAAATGGGTTGTTGTGTTGTAGACAAAAACAAGCGTGTTATATCGCTCGGCTACAATGGCATGATTCAAGGTGCCGACGAATCAAAAATGACACTTTCTGAGCGTCCAATGAAGTATTATTTTGCAATTCATTCCGAAATGAACGCAGTTCTCTTTGCTAAGCAGGATCTACATGGCTGCACAATATATAATCGTGTCGCGACTTGTGAAAACTGTCTCAAATACTGTTTACAGGCTGGGATTACTCGCTTTGTTTATAACGAACTTCGCGTCCATTCACACTCGACCGACCCAAAACACTCGATGACTAATATTGAAACGGACGAGGCTGTTGTCCGTATGCTAGTTTCGATGCCACACGTAAAAACACTGAACCTTTCGAACGGGAAAACCTACGTGGAGGACATTTTAGATTCCTATCCGAAAGATTCAGATGAATATAAACGTTTAGCGCAGTGGCTTTAAACCCTAGTCTTTTTTATCTGCGAGTTGGTTTCTTGACTCGCAGTTTTTGTGATTATGAAAATGTCTGAAACAGACATAAAACACTATAAATGCGAGTAATGTGCTAAAAACGCCAGTACTAAAATATATCAGCGGCAACATTGGATCAAGTGTTTCTTGTTCTCTAGATGGATAAACGATGCCCGGCCTAAAATAATTACCGCCTTTCATGCCGTCAATGCTATTAATCTCGCTAGAATTATCCTCTATTTCCACGTCCTCCGGCATTTCTGGCCTTTCTCTCATTAAATCTTCTTTTTCTTCTTTTGCAATAAAATCTTCTTCCATTATTATTCCTTTATTACAAATCTAATTATATTTATGATTCCTTAAACCAGTATTAAAATTACCAGTTTATTTCATCTAGTCCGTGTTCTTTTAAGAACGCATTAGCTTTTGAAAAATGATGATTACCAAAGAATCCAGCGTAAGCCGATAGTGGCGACGGATGTGGGGACTCCAATATTAAATGCTTTGAGTTATCGATTAATGATTTTTTATTTCTTGCATCTCTGCCCCACAGAATGAATACTAAATGCGGCCTGGTTTCGTTCAGATATTTAATAACCTCAGTAGTAAAAATCTCCCAACCCTTTCCACGATGTGATCCAGCCCGGTGCGCCTCGACCGTAAGGACGGTGTTTAACAACAAAACACCTTGTTTTTGCCAATTACGTAAACTACCAGAAGTATTCTCATGGTGTCCGATATCGGCGTCAATTTCCTTATATATATTAATCAGTGATGGCGGAATTGGTTGGGATGAAGGCACTGAAAAAGCTAATCCCTCCGCGGCGCCTGGCGTATGATACGGATCTTGCCCAAGAATCACTACCTTAACTTCATTAAGATCGGTCGTAAAAGCCGAGAATACTAAAGTCTTTTTTGGGTAAATCGTTTTATGCTCATATTCTTCGTGCAAAAACGCGGCTAATTCTTTAAAATAAGGCTTATTGAATTCAGCATTAAGGAAACTCTTCCAACTCTCGTGCATGTTATAATTATAGCATGGCTAAACTGTATTTCCGGTATGGAGCAATGGGGTGTGGCAAAACGATGCAACTACTCCAGGTTGCGTTTAATTATGAAGAGCGCGGACACAAAGTTTGTGTCATCAAACCAAAAACTGATACTAAGAATGGCACAAAGCTTTTAACTCGCATTGGTCCAGAACGTGAAACTGACTTTTGCTTTGATAAGAATACAAATATATATAATATTGTGTCAAAAAAGTTTAAAGACGTACACTGTGTACTAGTGGATGAGGCCCAGTTCTTAACTAAAGAACAGGTTGATGAATTAATGCTCATTGTTAACAAGCTCAATATCCCAGTCATGGCCTACGGACTGAGACTCAACTTCCGCTTAACCGATGGCGGGTTTGAAGGTGCCACAAGGCTACTTCAAATCGCACATAACCTTGAGGAAATCAAAACTATCTGCGAGTGTGGGCATAAAGCCACTTGCAATGCCAGATTCTTAAATGGTAAATTCGTCGTAGATGGACCAGATGTTTTAATAGATGATGGCAAAACTAAAATTGAATACCGAGCGATTTGCCCGGCCTGTTACCAAAAATACTTAGAAGGAGAAAAGTAATGTATATCGTAATTGAAGGCCAAGATGGCACCGGCAAATCTACTCAGGCCAGACTCTTAAAAGACTATTTTGAAAAACAAGGCAAAGAAGTAGTCGTGATGGACGAACCAGACGGCGATTTGCCGCAAGCTCATGATATCCACGATTTAATTGTAATCAAAGGTAAAGAATACGGCCTCGAGCCACTTACAAATCTTGCTCTTTTTACCGCTGCTCGCGTTGAACTCTGGAAAAAAATTGCTGAGCCGGTCCTAAAACGTGGCGGCGTCGTGATTTCCGCGCGTAACTGGTGGTCTACTTTAGCTTATCAAGGCTACGGCGAGGGTGTATCGAGAAACAAGATTATCCGTGTCACTAAAGAAATTATGCCGGAGCCGTATTGCAACCCAGACAAAGGATTTATTCTTAAAGTACCAGACAAAGTTCGCCTAGAGCGTCAAGGTAACCGTGGTAAAGCTACCGAAACCTTTGAAGCGAAACCGAACGATTTTCAGCAGAAAGTTAACGCCGGCTACTTAAAGATTGCTAAAGACCTAAATATCCCGATCATCGATGCTTCTGGCACGATTGAAGAAGTCTTTGATTTAATTGTCAGCAAATTGTGAATTGTATAATTCAGCGTAGAAACCGTTTTGTTTAAGTAACTCTTCATGGTTGCCGTGTTCCACGATGTTCCCGTCGCGCATCACGAGGATAAGATCTGAGTTTCTAATTGTCGAAAGGCGGTGTGCGATCACGAATGATGTGCGGCCACTAGTAAGCTTTTCAAACGAATCCTGAATTAATTGTTCGGTACGCGTATCAACATTTGATGTTGCCTCATCCAAAATCATCATTGGTGGATTCGCCACCATTGCCCGCGCAATCGTGATTAGCTGTTTTTCACCAGCTGAAATATTATCGGAGTCTTCTGAAATAATTGTCTTGTAGCCCTTTGGTAAGGATTCAATCACGTGGTGAACATTTGAAGCTTTGGCGGCTTGCTTAATCTCTTCGAGTGTAGCGTCTTGACGGCCATAGCGGAGGTTTTCTTCCACTGTGCCAGAGAATAACCAAGTATCCTGGAGTACCATACCAAACAAAGCACGTACGTCTGAGCGCTTCATTTCTTTAGTTGGCACACCATCAATCGTAATATAACCAGAATCCGGATCATAAAATCTCATCAAAAGGTTAATCATCGTAGTTTTACCAGCGCCAGTCGGGCCCACAATCGCCACTTTCATTCCAGGTTCAACTTTTACGGAGAAACTTTTAATCACCGGCGTATCTTTGAGATAGCTGAAGTTGATATCATGGAATTCGACTTCACCTTTCACCTTTACGATTTCCTGGCTTGGGTTTGGATCTGGCTCTTCTTCCTCTTCGTCAAGGAATTCAAAGATACGTTCAGATGCTGCAAGCAGTGATTGAATCGTTGAGGTAGATGAAGCAATTTCGGTGATTGGACGGTTAAATCTTGAAACGTATTGGACAAACGCCTGAATATCGCCAATTGAAATTGCGCGCTCAATCACGAGGATACCACCTACGATACAAACTGCCACATAACTAAGATTCGTAAAGATGTGCGTAACTGGGAACGACAGCGATGAATAAAACTGTGATTTGAGGGATGCCTTTGCAAGTTTGGCATTAGTCTCTTCAAAGTCTTCCAGTGCAATATCTTCATAGGAGTTAGATTTAATTACAACTTGGCCAGAATAGTCTTCTTCAATTTTACTATTAAGAACGCCAAGCGTTGTTTGGTGTTCACGGAAATACTTCTGCGCAAATTTCGCAATCTTCCCTACCACTATTACTGAAAGTGGCACGATAATGAATGAGATTAGCGACAATGGCACAGAGATTATTAACATGATGATCATCACGCCCACGAGCGTTGTGAGGCTAAGCGATATATCTGCAATCTCCTGCGACATAGAAGTGGTCAACACATCAATATCGTTAGTCATACGTGAAAGTGTATCGCCAAATTTATGTCGATCAAAGTATGAAATTGGTAATCTAGAAATCTTATCAATAATTCTTTCGCGCATATCGCGAGTGTATTTTGCCGAGACAATACCAAGGATAAACGCCTGTGCATAGTTTAAAGCCGCCGAAATCAAGAATAATACGATTACAATAATCGCCTTACTGCCAATAGTTACAAAATCGACATTTGGATAAGTTTCGTAGGCAATCGTAGTCATATCGCCAAGAATCTTTGGCGTAAAGAGGCCCGTAACGGCTGACGCAATTGCTAGAATGATTGAAACAATAATTGAAAAGCGGTATCTCTTAATTGAAACCAAGAATTGTTTAAATGTAACCTTCGCGTTTTTAACCTTATTTGCACCATGTGATAAAGAGTCGTTATGCATGCTTCACCCCTTTCTTTTTAGCTAAGGCCAACTCGTCTTTGAACTCTTTATCGGACAGTTGTGATCTTACAATGTCTTGGTAAACTGGGCAGGTGTTTAATAAATCAAAATGCTCACCCTTCCCTACTACCTTGCCACCATCAAGTACGACAATCTGGTTAGCGTCTTTAATTGTGCTAATTCGCTGCGCCACAATTAAAACTACTGCGCCGACGGTTTCTGGCTTTAATGCTTCACGAAGCTTTGCGTCGGTTTTCATGTCGAGTGCCGAGAATGAATCGTCAAAGATATATATTTCCGGTTTTTTACAAATCGCCCGCGCAATCGAGAGGCGTTGCTTTTGGCCACCCGATACGTTGGTGCCACCCTGTGAAATGTGTGCGTTGTATTTTTCTGGTAATCTCGAGATAAAACCGTCCGCTTGAGCAACTTCGGCGGCGTGTTTTACTTCGGCGTCAGTTGCGCGTGGCGCACCAAATTTAATATTGGATTTCACAGTGCCAGAAAACAGAATTCCGCGTTGTGGCACATAGCCAATACGTTTCATCAAATCATCTTGCGCATAATTTTTAATCGAAATTCCGTTCACTAAAATATCTCCGGCCGTCGTTTCATAAAACCTTGGCACCAGGTTGATCAGGGTAGATTTACCGGAGCCGGTTGACCCGACGAACGCAGTGGTCTCGCCAGCTTTCGCCACGAACGAAACGCCGGAGATTACTTTTTCTTCCGCGTCCGGATAGTTAAAGTCGACATTCTTAAACTCAACTGAAGGGACCTTGTCTGGCACGCCATCAGTTTCCTTTTTCCAATGAATCTTTGATGAAACTTTTAATACTTCATTAATACGCTCCGCCGACACATTTGCGCGTGGAATCATTACAAAAACAATTGAAAGCATTAAGAACGACATCATCACATGTCCGACATATTGCGCGAAAGCCGCCATATTACCTAGATATGCAAAGTCTTTAGTGAGAAGTGAAATACCAATCCATGAACAAAGTAAAGTCGTGCCATTAAAGATGATATTAATAAACGGATTTTGAAGTTCCAAAATTCTCTCAACGTAAATGAGAAGTTTTGTTAGTTCTTCATTGGTCCGCATAAACTTCTTTTTTTCTACATCTTGATTATTAAATGCCCGAACCACTCTAAGGCCTGTCAAATTTTCGCGCGTAAGTAGAGTAGTTTTATCGAGTAACTTCTGGAAGAGTCTGAACTTCGGGATTACAAGCGACATAATTAGGATAATCGTAGCTAGAATTGCAATAACACCCACTCCGATAATCCAGCTCATGTCCGGTGCCGTCTGAATTGCCATAATAAATGAAATCACACAGAAGAGCGGAGCCCTAAGCATCATTTGTAAAATCATCGTGATGGTTTGTCTCACTTGTGTTATGTCATTCGTCGTTCTAGTGATGAGTGATGCAGTACTAAACGACTTCATTTCGGTCATATTATAATGAATGATTTTCTTAAAAACATCCGCTCTTAAATCTCTTGAAAATCTCGCTCCGACGAACGAAGAAAAGTACGAAGAAATCAGAGATCCAATCGCCGATATGATAGCAAACAAAATCATCTTACCGCCAACCATCCAAATTGTACCGACGTCTTCTTTGACAATACCGTCATTAATAATATCAGCCATCAAAGCCGGAAGCCTTAAGGTCGTGTAGACCTGAAGACCAGTGGCGGCGATAAGAATCAGAACTTGCCACCAATACGGCTTAAGATAACGAAAAAGTCTAAACATATACTATCTATAATATTAGCATAAATTTAATCAAAACTCCACTAATCACTGCATGTTGCGCCGGTTAAATCAGTCACGATCCCCCGCGCCTTCAAATAGTGTTCCAAGGAATCGTATTTACCGTTGTTATATTTGCCAGTCGCAATTTCCGTGGCGGCTTTAATTCCAACATAACGATAATGCCAAGTCTCGTATAGACCGGTAGAGCCACTTGCATCCACGTTCATTGGCTCGCTCATCGGTCCACCTGACCATTCGGACGGGAATCTATCAATGAATCCATATTTATATGAGTTTGCTTTTAACCATTGCCATTCGATATGCTGGTTATACAAACTCGTGTCAAGCGATGAGCCATAGGACCGGTCAATTAAATCGCAAGTTAACCCAGTGTGGTGATCAGTGGTGCCAGTCGCCAGGCAAAGCCTGCCACAGTTCGTCCCCTTCATGCGAAAACATGAACGCGTCATTAGCTCATGCCCAGGATATTCGGCTTTATAAGCATTAGCCATCTCGTATAAATAAGCCGCCGCGATTGGATCCATCAAATTATCACCATTATTTGGATTAGCTTCCATAATCCCGTAATTATAGGAAAGGCTAATCAGCTCGTTTCTCCTACTTGAAATAAATCCTGGCTCAACGTGAAAAATCGGGTTAATCAGCATCAAATACCCATATTTAATCGTACAGTTATTAGATACAGCCTTAGTAATCGGTTCAAAAGTGACCGGCGTTTCTTTCTTTTCTTCTTCCTTTTCGGGTTCAACTTTTGTTTCTGGTATTTCTTCCTCCGTCGGTTGATTATCAGAAACTACCTCAGAATCCGACATGGATGCATATTTAGGAATTAACAAACCGAGCGACGCCGTAATAATAAACGTCAAAACAATAATAAATAACTCAGTCAGTCTTTTTTTCAATTTCTGCCTTCTTCTTTTTCTCAAGATGCATCTTTAGATAAATAATTGGACCAGTAATAATGTAGACGTAGTATGAGAAGAAACGCCAAACTAACATTGCCCAGAATACATAGCCGCTAGAAAGCGCTGAGAAGACTAAGAAGAAAGTACCTTCGGCAGCACCGGCATTCCCCGGCGTTGGCACAAAGTAAACGGCACTGGTTACGGCAATCGTGGTCACAAGACATGGTAAGAAATCCACTTCACCACCAAAGGCTGTCAGTACGAAAAATGGGATGATAGAAATCAGAAAATGGAATACTACCGAAATCGCAATGGTTTTTGCAAAGAGACCAGGTGTTTTCAGGATCTGCTTTACGCACTTTGCATAATCGTTCACGCCGTCACTAACTTTTTTAATGGCAGCTTCTTTGTCTTTTACTACGTGAATCTTAGCGAGAAACTTCACAATTAGATTAATCAATTCAGCTGTGGTGCCCGGAAGGAAGGTCGCAATCATAATCGCAATTGGCCAGAATGCGTAAAAGATCAAACCAAAACAAGCCGTCGCCATGAGCACAGCGTTGTTAATTGATAGACTACCAAATAAGAATGCAAACACTGCAATAATAATGAAACCAATTTGGTTTGAAATCATACCAATGATTGGAATCGTGGTGGACATGCCCTCGCTCATGCCGCCATTTTTGTGCATGTAATAGATTTGGAACGGTTGTCCACCAATTGCGGCTGGCGTAATATTATCATAATACTTGCCAAGCAGCACTGTCCTTCTGGCTATCTGCCAAATATTACTGGATTTATCCTTTATGTGCTTTTTCCCTGCCTCTCGCATCATCAAAACATACTTATATACTTCGAATGTTATTGCAATCAAGAAGCATACTGTGGCCGGAATCAAAAACCACCAATTAATTTGAACTTCTGAGAGTTTAGCTGCATTTTCGGAATTACCGAATTCTGAAAAAGCCGTTACGGCAATTACGATGACATTAATTAGAATAAAGCCAATCGTCAGCGCCGGTTTCTTAATCTTTTTTAGCGCATCCTTCAGTGAGAATTCTTCTGGGTTTTCACCCGTTTTGGTTTCAGTTTTACTCATTTAACTCCTGGCAGCCATTCGAATATTTGGGTATTCTTCAACTAATACTTTAATACAGCCAGCAATCGGGATAGCAATGATAGCACCAAGTAGGCCGAACATGTACATACCAATAATCATTGCGCAGAGGATAACTACGGCCGGGAGGTTCAAAGCACTGCCCTGAATCTTTGGCGCAATCACGTTGTTTTCGATTTGTGCGTAGATGATGTATACCACCACAAAGATTGCAGCCGCGAGTGGGCTAGAACAAAGCAGAATAATAGTAACTAAAATACCGCCTATGAATTGCCCAAACATTGGGATCATGTAGAAGATCATCGTAATCATGCCCATCGGGATGGCAATGCTGGTTGAAACATCGGTAAACAATGAAAGTAAGAGTACCATGATACTGCAAGCCAAGCCGTCAATTGCTGCCACAATCATTTGATGTGAAACATAGGTCGAGATTACATCAGCCATGCGAGCTACTACGCGCTTAGCGACGTTCACTGGCTTTTTGTTCTCATTACCAGCACTGAGGCTATTCCAAAGTACATTCATGAGGCCTGGGCCTTCGAGCAGAATCAAAAGCGTCAAAACGAGCACCAACATTACTTTCATCGCGATGTCTGCGATACCACTTACGCTAGCCACGAAGTTTGATCCAATTAAACCAAGAATGTTATTTGAAAGACCAGACAAGGCGTTGGTGATTTCGGCCTGGAGGTTTTCAATACCGATAGTGCGACCAAAGGAGTTAATCCCCTCCCAGCCGCCAAAGGTTGTTTCAAAAGCTTTTGGTAGTTGCTCGAAGAAATGGGAGGTTTCATTTACGACAACTGGGCCAACAATACCAATAATCGCACCAATAATTAAGACGACGATGAGATAGGCGAATACGGCCGAGATATTGCGATGTTTTTTCTCGGTGCCAAAATGTCGGTTAAAGAAATCATTTACCTTGCGGACTAGTGGTTTCAAGGCTAGCGCGAGAAAAATCGAAATACCGATAATTACAAGCCCCGTGAGAGCTTTATACAAAAAGAATATTACACCGATGATGCCCAGCGGTACCAACCAGAACTTAATAAACGTCCTGATGTCTGTTTCAATCGTCTTAGACATAGACCTCCTTATAGGATAATTGTACCATAAATGGTATAATTATGTGAATGAAAAAAGTATTAATGCACACCTGCTGCGCACCCTGCAGCGTTTATTGTATCGATGCTTTGCGCTCTGAAAATATCGAGCCGACTGTTTTTTGGTATAACCCAAACATCCATCCGTATATTGAATACAAAACTCGTCGCGATTGTTTAAAAGAATATGTAAATAAAGTAGAAGTCGAATCGGTATTTATTGAGGAATACGGCTTAGATGAGTTCTGTAAAAACGTTGTTAATGATATCGAAAACCGCTGTGTGAACTACTGTTACATCAAGCGCATCTCAAAAGCTGCGAAATACGCCAAAGAACATGGTTTTGATGCTTTCACCACCACACTACTTGTTTCACCATATCAAAAACACGAAGAACTAAAAGCAGTCTGCGAAAAAATCGCTGCGGCACTTGATATTGAGTTTTTATACCGCGATTTTCGTGTTGGTTTTCGCGAAGGCCAAACTAAAGCACGCGAGCTCGGCCTTTATATGCAAAAGTACTGCGGCTGTATTTTTTCTGAAGAAGAACGTTACAAAAAACAAATCGAACGCGACATATTAAACTAGTTATGCTATAATTAGGCTGTACTAGGACTATAGAATGAAATCATTATTCTACGGCAGCTCTATAAGTCTAATCACACTATACGTTGCCTTTTTTGGATTTAACGCCTTCGCCACTGATGCGATTGACGAAGTAATAATTACGGTTCCGGCCTCTTGTGGCATATCTGGCACCAATCTCCTTCATACAACATCTATTCTTGTTAACCAATACAAAACAGATATCGGTACTGCTAATATAAAAGCCACCTGTAATGATGCGGCTGGGTTTTCGATTTATGCTATTGGTTATAGCGGCGAGCAATATGGCAACACCAAAATGCTAAATCCAGGTTTGGATGAATCAAATGCTATCAACACCGGAAAATTTGTTTCTGGCACTACAACGGATTCAGTTTGGTCTATTAAGTTAACGCCAGTATCCGGCGATTACACCCCGACTATTAGAAACGATGAGACGTATGATTATACTAATTATGAGATTATTCCTTCAACCTATACAAAAGTTGTCTCACGAAGTGCCTCTACAGACTCCGGCACTAATGCGACAGGCTCAAGTTTTACTATTGACTATGCTGTCTACGCTTCTGCTGCTCAAGCAGCCGGCACTTACACTGGTAAAGTAAAATTCACCCTCGTACATCCAGAAAGCGAACTAG
>CAZORJ010000001.1:0-21969 GCA_964582425.1 uncultured Candidatus Saccharibacteria bacterium | reverse complement strand
AATCAATCGACAAAATGTAAATCAAGCTAAAAAAATAGCCCCCGTAGGGGCTATTTTTTAATACATTCCGCCCATGTCTGGCGCAACCGGTTTTTCCTCTGGAATTTCTACAATCAAAGCACCCATTGTAATCGCCGTTGCAGCAATTGATGTTGCATTCTTTACAGCTTCTTTAGTTACCTTAGCTGGATCAATCACGCCGGCTTTTTTGAGGTCAATCAAACCTTTTTCTGGAGCCATTACGTTTACGCCATAACCTTCTTTAGTAGACTTCTCTACTTCTGAAAGCAGTGCTTGTGCATTCAAACCAGCATTTTCTACAATATGAATAAACGGAGTCTTTAAGGCGTTCTTCACGATTCTATGCCCCGCATCAGCCTCGGAGAGCTTTGATGCAAGGTTCACGAGTGTTACGCCACCACCGGTTACAATTCCTTCTGCAAGTGCCGCTTTAGTTGCCGCCACTGCATCATCTACGCGGAACTTCTTTTCATCAATTTCAGTTTCAGTTGCACCACCGACCTTAATAACGGCTACCTTGCCAGAAAGTGCTGCAGCACGTTTTTCAAACTCTTCGCGCTCATAATCGGATTTAGCCATCTCGGCCTGTGCGTGGATTAGTTTAATCCTGTCTGCCACCGCTTTGGCATCACCGGAACCTTTAATGATGGTCGTTTCGTCCTTAGTTGCAATCACTTTGGCCGCCGAACCAAGCACTTCAAGGCCAGCTTCTTCAAGTTTTAAGCCCTTATCAGCCGAAACTACCGTCGCATCAGTTAAGATTGCAATATCTTCCATGATTTCCTTACGACGATCGCCAAATGAAGGAGCTTTGAGGACTAATGAGTTGAACACACCCTTTAGCTTATTTAGGACTAATAGCGACAGAGCTTCACCAGTTACTTCTTCAGCGATAATAACCAGGTCCTTACGCCCAGCTTGTGCGCACTTCTCAAGTAATGGCAAAATATCATTCGCTGCCGAAATCTTTTTGTCTGTCACAAGTACTAATGGTTTATCAAAAGTTGCCTCTTGGCGGTTTACATCAGTCACGAAGAATGCCGAAGCGTAACCCTTGTCATAACTAAAGCCCTCGACAATCTCCTGTTCCATCTCAAGGCCTTGGCCAGCTTCTACAGTCACCACACCGTCCTTACCAATCTTTGAAATCACCTCTGCGATTAGTTTGCCAATTGTTTCATCACCAGCCGAAATTGTAGCAACCTCTGCCACCTTCTTCGAATCACCTTCAATCTGCTCAGCTGATTTTTCAATGCCAGCCACCACTTCAGCACCGGCCTTCTCAATCCCACGGCGAAGTTCCATTGGATTCATACCTGCAGCAATCAACTTGTTAGCTTCGTTTAAAATATTATAAGTCAGCACCGTTACGGTTGTGGTGCCATCACCAGCCACCTTGTTAAGTTTTTGTGCAGCGGTCTTGATTAACTTTGCACCAACTGCTTCACCAAGCTTTTCATCCTTATTTGGTAGTTCCACCGCCTCCGCTACAGTTACACCATCATGTGTAATCACTGGTGCACCATATTCTTTTTCAATAATAACGTTCTTACCTTTTGGCCCAAAAGTAACCTTTACAGCATCATATAATTGCCTAGCGCCAGAAAGTACCTTCTCACGTGCTTCAGCTTCATAATAGATTTTCTTTGCCATTTTTTCTCCTTTTTCTACAACGTAGCCAGTACATCTTCTTCTTTCAAGATGATGTAATCCTTATCGTCCATTTTGATTTCAGTAGTTGAATACTCTTTATAGACGATTTTGTCGCCTTTCTTCACTTCCTTCACTTCCGGACCTACCGATTCTACCACCGCATAAGCCGGTTTTTCTTTTGCTTCACCAAGCAAGATTCCAGATTTGGTCTTTTCAAGTGGCTTTTCCACCACGGCCACGATTCTGTCTTTTAATGGTTTCATGCCTATGTATCTCCTTTTTCTGCCCCCATTATAGCACATAAATTAGCACTTGCAAGTAATGAGTGCTAATTCTCCATGATTGGCGCTAACCAAAATCTAAATGTCTTCGTGACGTATAGTAGATTACTCAGTAATTCCTTTTCCTTATCCTCCGGAAAACCTTTTTCTCCCCATTCATACAAAAGCGCCACCACTTCCCCAGCATACACGTTATACATTCGACGAGAATTTTTAGGTAACACTACCGCTTTAACAATAAATGGTCTCAGTGCCTCTACCATCTTATGATAGACCGCGCCATTATTAGATCTTAATGCTATACTAAAATAGCCCTTATTTCTAATAATAAAAACCAGTGTCTTCTCAAATATCTTCTCAACCGTTTCCCCATCCCGCCATTTCTTTAATAACTTCTTATACATATATAATATATAGCGCTGGTAATCCGCCGGAATCCCCGCAATTCTATGATGATGTAAATAAACCGTCGTTCGTGCTATTCCTGCCCTTTTCGCAAGTCTACAAATACTATCACATTCGCCTTCAAAAAAGACCTTTAAAATCATTTCTTCGGTCTTCTTAAAACGGCGATTATTTAATCTCTTTTCCGTTATCCCGCATCTAGCCATTTATTATTATCATGCTTTTGAATGTTCTGGTTTTCAGCTGTTTATTAATAAGCCACTCGTCAACTGCCTTTTTTACACCCGGTAAAGCTGGGTTCGTATAATCATGCACGATTATAATCCCATCATTCTCCATCTTATCTTCAACTAACCTTAAAGAATCTCGAATTGATTCATAAAAATCTCCGTCTAGAAAAGCAAATCCAATTCTTTCCGGTAAATCAGCATTAGTTAATTCATTAAACCACGCCTTCTTGATTACCGGCACTGATAATCCTGCGCGAAGAAACCTTTCTTTGACTTCACGCTTCGTTACATACAATTCGCCACCCCTGAAGTTCTCGCCGAGCGTCGACTCATCATTTTTGCTTTTTTCTGGCAACCCTTCAAAAGAATCATATATATATAATATATGGTCCGACCCCTTTAATATTTCAGCTAGCATTAGAGACGTATCGCCCTTATAACAACCTAGCTCCACATAATCACCGGAGCTAGCAAGTCTGCTCTTAGCTAGCTCCAGGATTTTATTTGTTTCTTCTAGTGATACCTGATCGTTTCTAAAGGTCATATTACTTTATTGAATCAATCAGCTCGCTTGCCTTCTTAATAATGTAAGCGGCCTCATTGGTTGGAATCACGTAAATTGGTTTTGAATCCTCTTCCGCCACGTTTACGTAACCCTTTGACTTATCAAGTACTGCATCATGCTTAATCTCAAAGCCCATGAATTCAAGCTTGGAAATAATTGAGGTTCTAACTGGGATTGAGCGCTCGCCAATCGTTGCCGTAAAGACAATCGCATCAACTCCGCCCATCTTAGCTGCAAATTCACCAATCTTACCAGCTACACCATCAATAAACATATTGTACGCAGCAGTTGCTTTTGGTTCGCCGTCTTCAAGACCAGAAATGATTTCACGCATATCTGAGGAACCAGCTAGCGCCACAAGACCAGACTTTTTATTCATAATCTTCACTGCTTCAGCTGCGCCGTATTTATCACCAAGAAGTGCTCCAATCGTTGGATCAATTGAACCAGTACGAGTCGAAGACATCAAACCTTCAAGTGGTGTTTCGCCCATTGAAGTATAAGTTGGCTCACCATCAATAAATGCCGTAATTGAACAACCAGAACCAAGGTGACAGACAATCATCTTCTTTTCTAGGAGACCAAGCTCTTTAATCCTGTCCATAATATAACCATATGATGAACCGTGTGCACCCCAACGTGAAAGATCGAATTCTTCCACAATTTCTTCTGGCAAAGCGTAGGTCATATCTTTACGGGAGTCCTTTACAAGCGCTTCGCAATCGCTCATTGTCATCACTGGCACCCCTGGGAATGTACTTTGTGCGTTTTTCACACCGCGAATCGTACCAGGCACATGCAAAGGATAAGTCACCTCCGCTTTTTTCAACTCATCAAATGTTTCATCAGTTACAATGTGATGCTTTGAAAAATAAGTACCGGCCGCTACATTGCGAACTAGAATACCATCAAGTGGATGCGATTCGTTAATAAAACCTTCTTTTTCGAAAATACCTTTTGCCTCTTTGAAAGCCACATCAAGCGAATCCCAAGTCTTATTCACTTTTTCTTCCGAGCCATCTGGTTTTGAAACCGTGCAAATAAACTTTTTCTTACCATCAATTTCTACACCTTCAAAATATAGTGAACAGACTTCATCCTGTCCTTCATAGAGTGAAAACTTTTCCGAGCTAGAACCTGAATTAAGAACTAGAAAAATTTTAGTAATATTTGTTGCCATTTTTTCTCCTTTAGACAATTATAACATTTTTTTCAGGTATTCACCAGTTGGAGTCTTGGCTGATTTAGCGAGATCCTCCGGTGTACCCTCGGCACAAATCTCACCACCCTTTAACCCACCTTCTGGGCCCATATCAATCACCCAGTCTGCACTCTTAATTACGTGCAGGTTATGCTCAATGATAATCATTGTATTACCACCATCCACTAGCTTATTTAGGATAGCCAGAAGTCTCTTTACATCGTCTGTGTGAAGACCAGTGGTTGGCTCATCTAGAATGTAAAGTGTTTTGCCGGTTGAACGGCGTGAAAGCTCGGTTGCCAGTTTAATACGTTGTGCTTCACCACCCGAGAATGTCGTCGCTGGCTGCCCTAATCTAATATAACCAAGACCAACCTCCTGAATCGTACGAAGTTTTGGTGCAATCGACGGAATGTTCTTAAAGAACTCCACCGCCTCGTCAATCGTCATATCCAGCACTTCTGAAATGTCTTTGCCTTTGTATTTAATTTCGAGCGCCTCATGATTATAACGTTTTCCATGGCACGCTGGGCAAGTCACATAAACGTCTGGCAAGAAATGCATTTCAATCTTATTAACACCATCACCCTGGCAGTGTTCACACCTACCACCCTTTACGTTAAACGAGAATCTACCAGCCTTATATCCACGTACTTCTGCCTCCGGTTGCGAAGCAAATAACTCACGAATCTGGTTAAACACGCCCGTATAAGTAGCTGGGTTTGAACGTGGTGTTCTACCAATTGGCGACTGATCAATCACAATCACCTTATTAATCTTTTCAATTCCCTCAATTCTTTCATGCGTACCAGAAACCGTCTGCGCGCGGTGTAATCTCGCTAAAAGTTCATTTGCAAGAATCGAATTCACTAGTGTCGATTTACCCGAACCAGACACACCCGAAACCACCGTCATCACTCCAAGTGGAAAATGCGCGTCAATATTCTTTAGATTGTTTTCGCGTGCACCCACCACTACTAATTCTTGTCCCGTACGCACTTTGCGGCGCTTCTTTGGTACTGGAATCGTTAACTCACCTGAGAGATATTTCCCCGTAATCGAATTCGGGTTCTTTGCGATTTCATCTGGCGTACCTGCCGCTACTAATCGCCCACCATTTACGCCTGCTCCCGGACCAATATCAATAATGTAATCCGAAGCCCACATCGTATCTTCATCGTGCTCCACCACTAGTACTGTATTCTTAAGATCACGTAAATGTTTTAAAGTGGCAATCAGCTTATTATTATCTCTTTGGTGCAGTCCAATTGATGGTTCGTCTAGCACATATAAAACTCCCTGCAACCCTGAACCAATTTGTGTCGCAAGTCTAATTCTCTGCGCCTCACCACCAGAAAGCGTATTTGCTGCTCGGCCAAGTTCAAGATAACCTAGACCAACGTCTTGCATAAACTTCACCCGTTCACGAATCTCTTTTAGAATTGGCTTTGCAATCAATTCTTCAGATTCCGTAAAACCTAAATCTTGGTTCAAAACCTCAAGCGTCGCATCGACATCAAGGTTACAGAAATCAACAATGTTTAAATCATGCACCGTCACCGCCAGTACTGCCGGTTTTAATCTCGCACCATGACAAGTCTGGCATTCTCTCACTCGCATAAATCTCTCAATATCATGCTTCATAAATTCCGAAATCTTCGGATCGTTATAACGACGCTCCAAAGTTGGAATTACGCCCTCATAAGTTGTCTCGTACTTAGTGCCATCGGCAAACCTACCAGAACCCGTAATCCTCATTTCATATTTTTCATCACCCGTACCATAAAGAATAATTCTTTGTACTTCCTCAGAAAGTTCACCAATTGGCGTATAAATATTAAAGCCGTGCTTTACACCAACCTGCATCAATCTCTTTAACCACCATGAATCTTGCTGCACTCGGTTAAATGGACGAATGCCACCCTCAGCAATTGTAAGATTCTTATTAAACACCAGTCCTGGATCTACTTCCATACGTGAGCCAAGACCAGTACAAGTTGGACAAGCCCCCTCTGGTGCATTAAAAGAGAATAGCCTTGGAGTCAATTCTGGTATCAATTCATCCGGATGATCTGGACAAGCATATCTTTGCGAATAGGTTAAAACCTCCGTATTTTCAGCCGTAATCCTGTTTTCACCAACTGCCGTCGTGGTGTCAGTAATCTTTAATAGTTTAATAATCCCCTGACCCAGTTCCAAGGCCTGTTCAATCGAACCAGAAATCCTTGTTTGTTGTTCCGGGCTCAGAACAAATCTGTCTACTACAATTTCGATATCATGACGTTCATTCTTATTCAACTCCGGAAATTCATCCAATGCGTAAATAATTCCATCTACTCTCGCTCTTGAAAAACCTCTCGCCGTATATTGCTCCGGAATATGCTGGAACTCACCTTTTTTTGAAGCCACAATCGGCGCAAGTAGCATTAGTTTCGAACCTAGCGGCAGCTTCATTACTTCATTGACAATGTCATCCACCGTTCGACGCGACACTTCTTTATGACAAACCGGACAATGTGGTATACCGACTCTCGCAAATAACAAACGTAGGTAATCATAAACCTCTGTTACGGTCGCCACGGTTGAGCGTGGATTTCTCGAAGTTGACTTCTGATCAATTGAGATGGCTGGCGATAACCCCGTAATCGAATCTACATCCGGCTTATCCATGATGCCGAGAAACATCCTCGCATAGGATGACAAAGACTCCACATAACGTCTCTGTCCTTCTGCATAAATCGTATCAAAAGCGAGACTTGATTTTCCCGATCCAGACAAACCCGTAATAATCACCAGTTTATCTCTTGGGATATCAACATCAAGATCGTGTAAATTATTCTGCCTCGCGCCTCTCACGCGGATGTAATTCTCTTCCATAAACGCGTATATTATAGCAAAAAAGTCAACTTATGTCCAGATTATAGAAGCCTCTTAAAAGAGGATGTTACTAGGCTCCACCCCTTTAAATTCCACTATAATATTATAATCATCGCCCTTAATATTATAAAAAACGGTCTCTTTAAAATAAGTCATCTTACTTTCATCCATCTCAATGTTTTCATCATAGTTTAAATATGGAATTCCGGACTGGTTTAGAAGCCTATACGCCATCCATGGCACATGTTTACTAAAGCTTGGCATCAGTAGTCGATTCAAAATCTGATAATTCTTCGGCATATGCAAAATCACCGGCGAAAGGCCTACGCTTCCCTTCACCTTAATATTTTTTACCGTATCATTCATCATCATCGGAATAGAATTTAAATCATCTATCACCATATTAATCTGCTGATCACGATATTCATTTTGTTCTCTTAAAGCATTTCCAAACGTTAAAGCAAACACGATAAAACAATACGAGAGAACTACTACTGGAATTCTGAACCACCACTCTTTTCCCTTACCGCTTACTACATATAAACCAACCATCGCGACAAACGCACCCACCGGGTACATTGCTCTCGTTGCATAAAGCGGTTTATCTAAAATCGCATAAAAGAAAAACGCCATCGTTAGCATCAAGAGTAGCGTGCATACACTTATAATCAAGGCAACAATCTTATTCTTTTCGCTTCTGTATACGTATAGTACGATAAATGAAACTATAATAACCCCAATTAGTATCAGCCACAACAATCTAAAGTCTTTAAATACCAACAAAATATAGGTACCAAGATGCGAGCATAACTCTGGAATAATGTTCCAAAAACTTGGCAAGCTATTAGATGCATACGCATCACGTGGTTTCATCAATAAAAACTTAAAGATTAGAAGTGAAACCAAAAACACCGCCGCCGAAAACAGTACAAACTTCCAAATTTCTTTTGTATTCTTTCTTTTTTCTTCGTTCCATCTTTTCGCCGCTATTAAGAAAACTAGCATCGGGATAATCCCTACTGCCGCTTGGTAAGTCATGCAAATCACCTCTATTCCCACAAACAACGCCAAGGCATACTTTAAGCCTAATTTCTCACAGAACAACAAAGGCAGCACTGCAGCCAGTACCGATATTGCCATATAAATCGAATCATATTGGTACGATAAACATTCCAACATATATGGCGAAAGGCCCAGTGGCACCACCGCAATCAAATACCAAATGTATTCACTGGTCTTTTTCTTAAATAATTCCTTCTTAAACACCACACCTATTAACAGCACGCTCGCCACCGCTAGTATTATCACTGCCAATATTTGTGGCAAAGGCGCAATGTTTGTAAAATAAGGACCCGTATGGATCCCATAAGCCAGCAATGTACTTACGTACCTAGAAAAGCCATTCCAACCACCATAACCAAAATTGGTCCTCGCGACGTCATCCGCATAATGTACATTCGCTAGAATAATTGCTATCATTCCCACCAGGTAAATCGCCGTCATTATCAAAAACGGACGTATTAAATAGTCGTATTTCCTCACTCTCTTCATAACCTGAATTATAGCATGCTTTAGATAGCGTTAATTATTTTATTATATTAGGCATAAATGGTATAATGAAATCATGAATCGTGGTATTAAATTTGTTATTGTTGGTTTAATCTTAACCATCACTCAATATTTGTTTTATTTGTTCTTTGCATTAGTTATCTTTAACAACAATGATATTCTTTGGCTAAGTAGCGGCATTTCCTACATTATTGCTACCATCTTAGCTTTTGTCCTTCATTCTCGCATCACCTGGAAAGAACGCCCACCAAAGAAAAACGGCATTATCATGTTCTTCGCTTGGAATCTCGTGACAGCTCTCTTCATAGCACCTTTCCTCACCTGGTTTTTCAAACTATTCACACCAACCTACAACTTCTTCTACAGCCTATCCTTCAGTATGGGCCTTTCCCTCACCTACGAGTTTGTCGAAAGTACTCTGGTTTTCATCTTCGTCATCTTAATCACTCTTACTTTGAATTATCTATTCTACGACAAACTAGTCTTTGGCGACGAGAAAAAAGCACCTAAGAAAGTTACGCCCGTTGCTACTAAAACCACTAAGAAAACTACCGTTAAAAAGACTACTCCAAAGAAGACTACGAAGAAAGCCAAAAAATAATGAACCCCAAAGTTTCTGTCATCGTCCCGATTTATAATACCGAAAAATACTTATCAAATTGTCTAAACTCAATTACTAGTCAAACTCATCAAAACCTTGAGATTATTTTGGTTGATGACGGTTCCACCGATAAATCCAGCCAGATTGCCGACGACTACGCTAAAAAAGATAAACGCATCAAGGTAATCCACCAAAAAAACGCCGGCCAATCTGCCGCGAGAAACACTGGTATCAAAAAAGCTACCGGCGAATATATTAGTTTTGTTGATTCTGATGATCAAATCGAACCAGAATTTGTCAGTTCTCTTTTAAAGCTCTATGATGGTAAAACTTCAATTGCCGTGTGCGGCCATCAATATCGTCGCCTTAAAGAAAACACCTCTAAAAATCTTTATCAATCTGAATTAAAATCTCGTGGCAAAAACGAAACTAAAAAAGCCTACATCGTCAAACTTCTCGTCAAAGACGGTCGCATGTATTCCTGTAATAACAAACTGTTTAAGGCGGAATATATCAAAGACAACGATATTCTCTTTGACACCAGTATTAATTTTGCCGAAGACACCAAGTTCGTTCTAGAATATCTAAATCATGCTAAAGGCGAAATCGCCTACGACATGACACCACTCTACGTCTATAACTTCGGCACCGAAACTAGTACTATCAGGACTGCCGCCACTAAATGGGAAAACTGGGAACACCAATATCAGGATCTTAAAAAATGGCTGGGGCCTCACCCTACTACCGCTGAAAAATTCTGGTTGCACGCCGTCCGTCTTCGCTGGCGCGTTTCCTTCATTCGCTCGAAACGTCGCGCTAAACTGTAAAATATGATAAAATAACTACATATATGAAAATACCTCGTGTTTTGAATCGTAAAAATCGGATTCTTCTTAAAGAACTCACTAAAACGGATTTTAAGCTCCGTTATCAAGGTTCTTTTCTTGGTTATCTCTGGGCTTTGCTTCGTCCACTTCTAATGTTTGCCATTCTTTATGTCGTCTTTTCAATGCTTCTCCGTTTCGGCAACGACATCCCGCATTATCCAGTTTATCTTCTTTGTGGTACTACACTCTGGAACTTCTTTACCGAATGTACTTCTCAGGGCATTCAATCCATTATTATTCGTGGTGATTTACTTCGTAAAATTAGTTTTCCAAAGTATATTGTCGTAGTTTCATCACAACTCACTGCCCTCATTAACCTCGGTATTAATCTTATCGTCGTTGTCATTTTTGCCATAATTAATGGCGTTACACCGAGCTGGTCCTGGCTGCTCATTATCTTCCCAATTTTAGAGCTTTATCTCTTCTCACTCGGCCTTGCCTTTCTACTTGGTTCTATTAACGTTAAATATCGCGATATTACTTCTATTTGGGATGTCATTGTCCAAGCCTTATTCTATGCTGTGCCAATCATCTACCCAATTCAGATGGTTGCAAGCACCAGCGTGCTTGCCGCTAAAGCCATCCTCTTAAACCCAATTGCTCAATGTATTCAAGATGTTCGCTATAACTTAATTACCAAAGAAGCTGTTACCACCTGGAATTATATTTTCAATCCATCAGTCATCGTCCCAGTCGTGATTGTAATCGTCATGCTCATAATTGGCGCTAATGCCTTCCGTCGTAGATCTAAATACTTTGCAGAGGAGGCCTGATGAAAAAGCAACAGCTTGGAACCAGAAAAGAAGTTCAACTCGATAACGACATCGCTATTAGTGTTAAAGGTGTCAAAAAGAGTTTCAAACTTCCGACTGAACACTCATCCGGTTTAAAGCAGGCCATCTTTAATCGCTTGCGTGGTATCAAAGGCTACACCGAACAAAAAGTCCTCCAAGGTCTTGATTTCGAAATCAAAAAAGGCGAATTTGTAGGCATTATCGGCCGTAATGGTTCCGGTAAGTCCACCCTTCTAAAGATTCTTGCTGGCATCTATTACCCACAAGCTGGCGAAATCACTATTAATGGCACCTTGATCCCATTTATCGAACTTGGCGTTGGGTTCAACCCAGAACTCACCGGTCGTGAAAATGTCTATCTAAACGGAGCCTTGCTTGGCTTTTCAAACGAAGAAATGGACGGCATGTATGATGATATTTGGAAATTTGCCGAACTCGAACCATTCCAAGATCAAAAACTTAAAAACTATTCCTCTGGTATGATGGTACGTCTCGCCTTTTCCATTGCTATCCGTGCTCGTGGCGACATTCTTCTACTTGACGAAGTCCTCGCCGTAGGTGATGCTGGATTCCAATTGAAGTGTAATGATTATTTCCGTTCTCTTCACGATAAAAAACAAACTGTCATTCTCGTTACCCACTCTATGACTAATGTTCGCACCTTCTGTGATCGTGCTATATTACTCGAAAAAGGCAAAATTGTCATGGATGGCGACCCAAAGAAAGTCGCTGACGAATATAATAGGTTGCTCGGTATCAAGAAGAAATGAAAAAAATCACCATTATCACCATGCAATTAAAAACACCTGGTGGTATTGAGCGCTTTGTTTCAACTCTTGCTGACATGTTTTCTAGTGACTTCAAAGTCGAAATCGTGGCTAACTATGGTCGTCCTGAAGAAAAGCTCGCTTTTCCTCTCTCAGAAAAAGTTAAAACCACTTTTCTTACCCCTACTCAACCAAAAGAAATCTCCATGAAAAAACTTATTACGGGTTTTAAATGGCATAAGATTCCAAACGAACTCAGACGTCGTCAAAAAATCGACGAAACTAGAGAAAAAGCCTTCAAGAGCTTTCTAAAAGACCTCGATACCGACTATATTATTACTGATCGCGCTCTTTATAATCATCTAGTTCAGAAGCATTATCGCGGTGAAGCTATTAAAATTGCTACCGACCACAACTTTCATCAAAACAAAAGTCAATATATTGATGAATTAATGGATTCAATCGAAGGCTTTGATTATCTTGTAGTCGCAACCGACGAATTAAAAGACTTCTACAGCACCAAAACCGATGTTAAGTGTTTAAAAATCAATAATCCGTTAGATACTATCCCATCAAAAAAATCTGACCTATCATCAAAAAACCTAATTTCCGTTGGTCGTTTTGTCCCTGAAAAAGACTTTGATACTCTCATTGACGTCATGAAACTCGTTCACGAAAAAGATGAAAACATCCATCTCACTATTATCGGTGATGGCGTTACATATCCAAGAGTAAAAACTAAAGTCGAAAAACTCGGCTTAGAAGCCGTCGTTTCCCTTCCCGGCTTTCTTAGTCAAGCCGAGATTAAACAGCACTATTATAATAGTTCTCTCTTCGTCTTAACCAGTAAAACCGAAGCCTTTGGTCTAGTCCTTACCGAAGCTATGAGCTATGGCCTCCCTTGCATTGCTTTTGACCGCGCCTCCGGTGCACGAGCCCAAATCACTAAACATACTGGCATTCTCATCGAAGACGCCGATGTTGAAAAAATGGCCAATCGTATTATCAAGCTCCTAAAAGATCACGAGTCACTTAAAACCTATCAAAATTTCATCAACCAAGCCATTGTTAATTACGACAAAAAACAGATACAAAAAGACTGGGCCAAGATTGTCTTATAGAGTGAATCATGCTATAATTATCAGCATGAAACGGGAATTGTTTAAGGATAAAATTTTGCTGATTACCGGTGGTACCGGCTCTTTCGGCAACAAAGTGCTCGATCGTTTTCTTAAGGATGACATCGATCTCAAAGAAATTCGTATCTTCTCTCGCGACGAAAAGAAGCAAGAAGATATGCGTATTAAGTATAAAAATGATAAGATTAAGTTTTTCATCGGTGATGTGCGCGATTATCGTAGCGTCGACGATGCCATGGACGGCGTAGACTTTATCTTCCACGCTGCTGCCCTGAAACAGGTTCCATCTTGCGAATTCTTCCCTATCCAGGCCGTTAAAACCAACGTCCTTGGTACCGAAAATGTTCTCGAAGCTGCTATCAACCATAAAGTAAAACGCGTCGTGGTGCTTTCTACCGATAAAGCTGCTTACCCAATTAATGCTATGGGCATGAGCAAAGCCTTGATGGAAAAAGTTGCTGTCGCTAAAGGCCGCGAAGTCAGAAACAGCGACACTATTATTTGTCGCACTCGTTATGGCAACGTTATGGGTTCACGCGGTAGCGTTATTCCTCTATTTTGCAGTCAAATCGAAAAAGGCGTGCCTCTAACTATCACTAACCCTGATATGACTCGCTTTATGATGACCTTGGAAGACGCCGTCGATCTCGTGTTATACGCCTTCGAAAACGGTGAACAAGGTGACCTCTTTGTCCAAAAGGCTCCAGCTGCCACTATCGATACTCTCGCTAAAGCTATTTGTGAGCTCAAAGCCCCAGGACATCCAATCAAATACATCGGCACTCGCCATGGCGAAAAGCTTTACGAAACCCTCGTTACTAAAGAGGAAATGCTTACTGCTAAAGACTGTGGCAATTACTTCCGCATTAAAGCTGACAACCGCAACCTTAACTATCAAAAATACGAGGTTGTTGGTACTACTAAAATTGATAAAGTTGAAGATTATCATTCTCATAACACCGAACGTCTCGACGTTGAGGGTATGAAGAAACTTCTATTAAAACTAGATCTATTTAAATAAAAGGAGGGTAGGTGAAAGTATTAGTTCTCGGCGCCAACGGAATGCTCGGCCATGTTGTTGCAACTTATTTTAAAGAACATGACCACAAAGTAATTAAAACTTCTAGAAACCCAGAAGATAAATATTACTTTGATGCCTACGAAAACATCTATGGCATCGAAGGTATTATCGCAAGAGTTCATCCAGACGCCATCATCAATTGTATCGGTGTATTAAATGAAGCCGCCGAGAAAAACCATGCTCTTGCCATTCTCTTAAACAGTTTCCTACCAAATTATATTGATTCTTTATCTGACAAATATGGCTTTACCTTAGTCCACGTCACCACCGACTGCGTTTTTGACGGCGAAAATGGCAACTATACCGAAGATACCGTGCCAAACGCTACCAGTTTCTACGGTATCTCTAAAGCTATGGGCGAAGTAAAAAATGGTCGCACATTAACCCTTCGTCTTTCTATCGTCGGTCCAGATATTAACCCAAATGGCATCGGCCTCTTTAATTGGTTCTCCAAACAAACCGGTGAAGTTAAAGGCTATTCCGAGGTTTATTGGACTGGCGTTACTACCATCGAACTTGCCCGCGTTATCGAAGACGCCTTAAAGGCCAAAATTACTGGTTTTCATCATGTCGTTAACAACGAAAAAATCAAAAAAAGCGATTTGATTCGCCTTTTTGAAAAGTATTTTCATTTTGGCATCACCGTTGTTGATGACGACACTAAGAAAAGTGATAAAAGCCTCGTTCGCACCGATAAAAGTCACGACTTTAATATCCCTAGTTATGAAGAAATGGTTAAAAACATGCGCGCTTGGGTGGATAAGCATCCAGATCTATACGCAGAACTAAAAGAAAGGATGGATAAATAATATGAAAATCATGGTAATCGTGGGCACTCGCCCAGAAATTATTCGCCTAAGTGAAGTTATTAAAAAACTCGAACAATTTCACCAAGTCGTTTTAGTTCATACCGGTCAAAACTATGACTACAATCTTAATGAAATCTTCTTTAGAGACCTTGAACTCAGAAACCCAGATTATTATCTAAACGCAGCCGGCGATAACCTTGGCGAAAGTGTTGGCAATATCATCGCCAAAACCTACGCCATTATGGAACAAGAAAAGCCAGACGCTCTTCTAATCCTTGGCGATACTAATAGCTGTCTCTCTGCCTACTCTGCTAAGCGTCTCAAAATCCCTATCTTCCACATGGAAGCCGGCAACCGCTGTTTTGATTTCAACGTCCCAGAAGAAATCAACCGCCGCGTCGTCGACCATGTCAGTGACATTAATCTTTCCTATTCCGAAAATGCTCGTCGTTACCTCATTGCTGAGGGCAAGCGCGACGATAGCGTCTATGTCACTGGTTCACCAATGACCGAAGTTCTTGATAAATTTAAAAATAAGATCAACTCTTGCGACGTTTGTAACCGCCTTGGTGTCGAAAAAGGCAAATACTTTGTCGTCAGCCTCCACCGTGAAGAAAATCTCGATATTAAAGACAACTTCCATACCGTCTGTGATTCCCTTAACAAAGTTGCCGAAAAATACAATCTCCCAGTTATCTTCTCCACCCATCCACGTACCCGCAAACGCATTGATGCCGAAAAAATCGAGTTTAACCCACTTATTAAAAATCTCGAACCACTCGGTTTTATCGACTACAACGCCTTGCAACTAAATGCCTTCTGTGTTCTCTCTGATAGTGGCACCATCACTGAAGAATCATCCATCATGCATTTCCCTGCCGTTTCTGTTCGTACCTCAACTGAGCGCCCAGAAGGTCTCGATGCGGGCACCATCGTCCTAAGCGGCATTGATGCCGAAGGCTTAATTTCTGCTATTGAAATCGCTACCAAAGCTCAGCCGGATAACAGCAAAATCCTCGTTCCAGATTACACTGCAACCAACGTCTCAGATAAAGTCCTTCGTATTATTGAGAGTTATACTAAAATCGTCAACTCTAGGACTTGGAAGAAATAGTCTTCCCAATCTTCTTTCCAATTCGTTTAACAGTTGAACCAATTCCTTCTTGTTTCATAAAGAAGAATAGTTTTTGGATTGGGTTACCTTCAACAAAGGCGCCTAAATCCTGGTCATGCTTTTTTGCGGCGTATCCAGAATAACCAATCATCAAACGCGATAGCTCATAATCATGCTGGCTATAGTATTCATCATTGATGAGATAACGAATAATCGATTTTAATCCTTCAACCTGCCTATCAATCGAAAAGGCCGCCGAATTTTTATTCGCATGCACAACCGATAGTGGCTCATCAATGCCAGTTAAATATGTATATCCCTTCATCAGCTCTAACCAGAAACAGTTGTCCTCACCAGTATGCATCTCGGTATTAAATAAACAGCCCCTATCCATCAACCATTTTCGGTCAATCATCACAGTCGGTGTTGCAATCATACAACCATACATCAACTTAGTTTCGCAGTGGCCATTCTGTTCGCCACTATGAATCACCGTTTCCTTGCCATCAAGTTCTCTTACGTAAGAAGTATGTGAAATCTTAGCACCAGTGGCTGCTGCATATTTTAGCTGCACCTCAAGTTTATTGCTCTTAAACTCGTCGTCCGAATCAAGAAATGCAATATAATCACCCGTAGCTGCCTTAATGCCATTATTACGTGACGTACTCGGACCACTGTTCTTTTTATTTCTAATCAGCGTAATATTATCATGTTTTTTTACTAATTCCTTAACTGCATCAATCTTTTCTTCTGAACAGTCATCAACCAAGATTATTTCAAAATTCTTATAAGTCTGATTTAAAACGCTCTTAACCGCACGTACAGTCTCTTTTTCACGATTATAAAACGGGATAATCACGCTCACCTTTTCCGTCGGCGTCTCAGCTAATCCCTTTTTTAATATCTCGTCCGCCCACTCACGGCACTTATTACTAAATTCCGTGTAAACACTATTCTGATGAAACTCTGATAGCTCTCTTAAGAAATTATGTCTACTTCCCTCCATCTCAATCATTCTTTTCTCAGGGATCTCAGAAATAATCTTAAAATAAAGCGCATTTCCTTCAGTTAATACCTTCGGGCTAGTCTGCGTAGTCTGCTTTCTGTGATATCTTGTGTTCACTAGAATCTTAGGAATATGAATAAACCTATAGGTCTTCATCATGCTCCACCACTTTTCGTAGTCCTGTGCACAAGATAGTTTCGTATCAAATCCGCCGTATTCATCAAAGGCTGCTTTCGGAATTAACAGCGACAAACCATTAATATGGCCCTTAAGCAAACCATACTCAGGCTTTAATTCAAGTTCTTCATGATCTTTAATCACTCTACCGATTAGTTTTCCGTTTTTATCAATCAAATTGTAATCTGAATAAACAATTACTTTCTTACCCAAAAACTTGTGTTCTTTTAGGTATTCAACTTCATCCTCAACTTTATTTGGTTCATATACATCATCGTGGCTCAGCCAAGAGAAATACTCACCCTTCATTTTTTCAATTGCAAGATTAAGAGCTGTAGAAACTCCACCATTTTCTTTTTTAATATAAGTAACTTTATTGCCGTATTGTTTTACAATCTGTTCTGTACTATCCGTAGATCCATCATCAACCACTAGAATCTCTAAGTTTTTGTAAGTCTGGTTAATCGCAGAATCTATAGCAAATTTTACGTAATCCTCCCCATTATAAACAGGGATCACAATTGTTACCTTAGGGTTTTCATCTCTCTTCAACATAACTTTAATTATACTACGTTTGATCGGTCTTTGCCACCTCTTAAATACTCTATAAACAGTTTATATAATGTGTGTAAAATGATATAATTATATCTATGAATAAGAGTTTAGCCTTCGTATTTGATGATCTAACCGAGTTTTATGCGATGCGCGAATTAATCGATGCATTGCAAAAAGAAAAGATTTCTCCGGATATCATCGTCCCAAACGACAGCGGCTATAATGGGCTAGCCGAGCACACCTTTGAAAAAATCAAAAGCTTCGGCTATAAACCTATCGATAGCGTTCCTAAAAATAAAACCTATCAAGTTCTTATCAGCCCCTACCCAACCTTGAAAGCCATTCGCAACATGAAATTCATTTATCATCTTAGGATGCCTTATAGCACAATTACCGCTAAACCAAACCCAACTTATATTCCAGACGTTAAAATCGATTATGATGGCATCTTCTGCTTCAATAAATACGAAACTACCTTCCTTTCTGCTTACGGTGCCGATTGTTATGCAGTTCCATACTGGAAGTATTGTAACTTCAAAAAGGAAAAATCTTCCGATAAAAAACCTGTTCTTCTAATTCTCCCAACCTTCGGCCAAGACACCAGCTGCGTAAAGTATCTATCAAAGCCAATGATGGATCAAATCAAAAAACACTTTAAAGTGGTGATTAAAGCTCACCATGCTACCCATTTTGGTCAAGGTGGTGATGATTCATTGAAAATCCTAGAAGAATTAGCTGATGAGTTTTATACCTCCGACACCCCAATTGTCGAATTATTAAAAAGAGCTGACATTGTCTTATCTGACAACTCCGGCTCAATCTTTGAAGCAATTTATTCCGGCACGCCAGTCGCCGCCTTTTCAAAAGATCTCAATACTAGACGCCTAGGAGATATAGATACTCTTCAGTATAAGCTCATGACTGAAGGAATCTTACCTCATACCGATGATCCTGATAAAATTCTCCCAATGCTCCTTAAGATTGACCCTTATTTTAAAAAGCAACAGAAAGCCAGTAATGATCTATTTGTTAAAGTTAAGAGCAACCCAACCAAACCATCAGTAGATATAATTAAAGATTATCTCAACCGAGACAGTAAGAAGGATTACAAAAAAGTTCTTCATGATATTATGCTAAAAGAATGGTTCAAACACAAAGAAGGTGATGAAGAAGCCGAAAGACTCCGTAAAGTAATCGCTGAAAAAGACGAATTACTTAATTCCCGCCCTTACCGCGCGCTCACCAAAGCTCTGTCCCCGTACAAGAAACTAAAGAATAGAAAGGTAAAAAATGGTTAAAAAGAAGAACCAAACGGGTAGGCAAAAAACGTCCAAAAAGAAGAAAATCATCGGCTACACCACCGGCGTCTACGACATGTTTCACATTGGCCATCTAAACGTTATTAGAAATGCCAAAGCCCAGTGTGATTACCTTATTGTTGGCGTTAGTACCGACGAATTAGTCCAAAAAGAAAAGAATAAAACCCCAGTTATCCCATTTGAAGAACGCTGTAAAATTGTTGAAGCCATCAAATATGTCGACGAAGTTGTTCCACAATTTGATAAAAACAAATTCGGCGCCTGGGAAAAGTATAAATTTGATAAAATGTTTGTTGGTTCAGACTGGCAAGGTACTCCAGCCTGGAAAAAATTTGAAGAGCAATTTGCGCCATATGGCGTAGAAATCATCTATCTCCCTCACACTGACGGCATTTCCAGTACCAAACTCACCGAATTCATTAAATCAAAACTAGAACGCTAAAGGAGCCTGAAATTAAAAAACGTGTTGCCTACATCGACATACTCCGTGCTATCGCCATTATCTTGGTGATTATTGGCCACATCCCTTATTTAGGCTTCACTACCACAATTTACAGAAAGCTCATCTACTCTTTCCATATACCACTATTTTTCTTTGTTTCTGGTCTTTCTTTGTCATTTACGAAGTATAAAGGTTTAGATTTAAAGGAAACCCTTAAAAAACGTTTTCTCCGTATCTACCTTCCATATTTACTCTGGGCGGTTCTTCTAGTACTGCCAATTATTAGTCTAGAAAGTATTCCAAACGTCCTCTACGGTACACATGAATCATTATTACACGTAAATAGTCATAGTTCCCTCTGGTATCTCCCAGTTCTATTTGTTAGCACCATCCTTCTCGATCTCCTGCTCTATTGGATTAAAAACAAAACTAAATTAAAAACCTATTATTTTCTAATTCCAATTCTAGCTGTCGCAATTCTCTTTTCTGTGCCACCACTCGGACCAATCCTAAACAGTCTTCCTCTCGGTCTTAACATTGTGCCTATGGCCCTATTTTTCATTCTCCTTGGCCACTCGTATCAAAACGAATACAACAAGAAAAAACCGTCCATTCTTATTTCTTTACCAATCATCATCGCCCTATGTGCCGTGATTTATTATTTCGGCGTTAATAACGACGTAGACTATGTTCTAATGGCCGAAAATCGCTACGGTAATATTCTTTACTTTCTTATGACTGCCATTTCTGGAATTGTTGTCTGTCTGCTTCTCGCCTTTACTATCGAAAGGTATCTTAAGCCAATCCAAAAGCCAATCCAAAAGATTGGCGAGAATACTTTTATTCTCTTCGTCTTACATAAATACCCTCTTACCTTACTAAACGAATTGTTCACACTAGACCCCGTCATCATTTTTTCAAACTGGATCATCGTTCCAATCTACTTGACTATTTCAATAGCTATTTGCCTACCACTGTCGTTATTCATCAGAAAAAATCTCCCGCTACTCGCCGGTGCCCAGGAAATCAAAAAGTCTTAAACATCGCTTAGTTTACTTCTTGGAATACAAGCATTGATATCATTAATTGAATCTTCTTCAGTTCT
This sequence comes from uncultured Candidatus Saccharibacteria bacterium, assembly GCA_964582425.1. GTDB lineage: Bacteria > Patescibacteriota > Saccharimonadia > Saccharimonadales > Saccharimonadaceae > Nanosyncoccus. The sequence continues at coordinate 1,371 of CAZORJ010000001.1, read as the reverse complement.
GATACACCACTCGCCGTTACTATCTTTAATCTTAGTTGTGAAATTAAATACAGTCTCAGCTTCAATTACTTCCAACGTCTCCAAAGTGTGTGGGACAATATAGTTTGTTTCGATAGTTGTTTTCATCTGACGTGGTTTATCAGATTTTTGATAGTTTTCAGCATTCGCTAAATCACTTCTCATAATACATCTGTTAATTTCCTCGTTAGCATCCTCTTCAGTTCTAATGCACCACTTACCATTAGCATCCAAAATCTTTGTAGTAAACTTAAATACTGTGCCAGCCTCAATTGTTTCCAGCTTACCCATCGTATGTGGCACAATGTAAGTTGTGTCTTTTGTAATCTTCATATAGCGTGGAATATCAGACTTTGCATAATTCTCCGTATTATCGATATCACTTCTAAGTAAGCATCTATTTACGTCTTCCTTAGTATCTTCTTTAGTCCTAATACACCATTCGCCGGTATTACTCATTATCTTCGTTGGAAACATAAACACTTCACCCTTGGACACTTCCTCAAGTTCTTCTAGCGTATTTGGATTAATATAATGTGTGTCTTTTTTAACCACCATTAATCTTGAGACCGCTACATCCTCATACTCTGGTTCACCTACTTCTTCTCTCACTAGACACGCGTCAATCTTATTCTTTGTGTCTTTTTCGGTCCTTAAACACCACCTTTCATCCGGAAGTTGAGTCTTGGTCGTGAACTTATAATAATTACCCTTCACAGCTTTCTTTACCACCTCACCTCTTGAATTAAGGAAGTTAGTGTTCTCAAGTACCACCATATATCTAGGTCGTTCCACCGCTTCATAGTGAACCTCTTCGTCTAGTATTCCCCCAAACCAATCTTCAAAGTAGTGGTAAAAATTCCTATTTCCGTAGGCGCCACAGTATGCAGTACCGTATCCTGCTGCTAATGCCGCTGCGTTCGGCTGATATGGTGTATATCGATATAACGATGAAGTAGCAAGATTTTTAATATTTACTACCGATCCGCCACAAGCTGCATTCGGATTGTACTGAATATAGTTCTCACCAAGTGGATAGTTAGTCCAACCACCATCAAGCACGGTTCTAAATAATGCCGCCGCCTTTCTGATTTGATTTTTAAAACCATAATACTGTGCCGAACATGGTGCTGTATCCGGACAACCATATCCGGTCGCTTTGCGGTAATCACCATTATTAGGAATCCTATCCGTAATTAAACCAGTTTCTTTTTGTAAAAGCACTAACAGAACTTGCGGGTTAATCTGATAATCCTGTGCCGCTTGCCAAATAATGTGCGCGGCCGTATCACCTGAACCAATTATTTCACCATCACCAAATTTTTCTTCTGATATACAAATAAAATGTCCGTT